>NZ_JBIUBX010000009.1:50905-257513 GCF_044548445.1 Streptomyces sp. NPDC052016 | reverse complement strand
GACCGCCGCCATCTGGCACAACGACCAGACCGGACAACCGACCCCCCGCTCACTGACCGCCTACGATCACTGACCCCTTGGAATAGATCATCTAGCCCCCCGCGCACACGGGCCCCAAGAGGCCCCCGCCCCCACGGCGGCAGGGGGCCCGTCTTTTACGTGCATCCGCCCTATACCGGCATGTTGTGTCCATCGTCACAACTGCCCTGATCTTCTTTGAAATTCCGCGGATCGCATGCCTACGGTCACCACTGCTCGACACACCGTGAACGGCGGAGGGGAGTCGCCCCGGCAGGCGACTCCCCAAGTGCCTCACCCCCCAGTGCCTGCAAGCGACCAAAGGAGAGACCCTTCGATGACAACACGGAACCGGAGCGGCCTGGTAATCGAGTGGCGGACACCGACCGTCCGAGAGGTCACAGTCGCCGTCGGCCTCGCGACCGCTCTCCACGCTCACCCCGGCATCCCCGAACTCGCCGCCGTCGGTACCGGCTTCATCGCCCTCGGCTGCCTCCGAGTCCGGCGGGTGACCCAGCCTCCGGACGCAGGCGCCGACTGAGCGCACGAGGAGCGGGGTGTCACAACCCCGCTCCTCATCCGGCCCGGTCCGGGTGCCCTGGTGCCCTAGTCCTTCACGGGCGCGGGCACCGCGTCCCTCGACCGGGGTACGGTGGCCGCCGCGCCCGACGAGTCCCCGTCCGAGTTGATCCGTTCGATGATCGCGAGCCGCTCCGGAGTGTCCTCGGGCTTCAGGAAACCGACCAGGACGTACAGCACCAGCGACACCGCCAGCGGCACGGACACCTGGTACTGCAACGGCACCCCGCCCTCGACGTTCCAGTTGATCGGGTAGTTGACCAGCCAGAAGGCGAGCAGGCCCATCGACCAGCTGACCAGCGCGGCCGTCGGCCCGGACCGGCGGAACGGCCGCAGCAGACCGAGCATCATCGGGATGGCCATCGGACCCATCAGCCCGGCCACCCACTTGATCACCACGGTGATGATGTCCTTGAACGCGGGCGAGTTGACCTGGGTGGCCGCCGCCATGGACAGCCCGAGGAAGACGACGGTCGCGATCCGGGCCACGCGCAGCCCCTGCCCCTCGCTCCAGACCCGCGCCCTGCGCCACACCACCGGCGCGCAGTCCCGGGTGAAGACGGCGGCGATGGCGTTCGCGTCCGACGAGCACATGGCCATCGTGTGGGAGAAGAACCCGACGATGACGAGCCCCAGCAGACCGTGCGGCAACAGCTGTTCGGTCATCAGCGCGTACGAGTCCGACCCGTCCGGCTTCTGCGACTCGACCAGCAGCGGCGACATCCACATGGGGAAGAACAGCACCAGCGGCCACACCAGCCACAGCACCGCCGACAGCCGCGCCGACCGCTCGGCCTCCTTGGCGTTGGGCGTGGCCATGTACCGCTGGGCCTGGTTGAGCATGCCGCCGTTGTACTCGAAGAGCTTGATGAACAGGAACGCCAGCAGGAACACCACGCCGTAGTCGCCGACCAGCGGCTTCCCGTGCCCTTGGAGCGCCGGTTCGTCCCACGCGCTGACCGGCCCGAGGCCCTTGTCCCCGAGCTCCATCAGCACGGCGACGAACATCGCGACGCCCGCCAGGAGTTGGATGACGAACTGCCCCAACTCCGTCAGCGCATCGGCCCACAGACCGCCGATCGTGCAGTAGACCGCGGTGATCGTGCCGGTGATGAGGATGCCCTGGTTCAGGGAGATGCCGGTGAACACGGACAACAGCGTGGCGATGGCCGCCCACTTGGCACCCACGTCCACGATCTTCAGCAGCATTCCGGACCAGGCCAGCGCCTGCTGCGTCTTCAGGTCGTACCGGTTCTTCAGGTACTCCAGCGGGGAAGCGACATGGAGACGTGACCGGAGCCGGTTGATGCGGGGCGCGAACAGCTTGGACCCAATGGCGATGCCGAGGGCGATGGGGAAGGACCAGGTGATGAAGGACGTGACGCCATACGTGTAGGCGATGCCGGCGTACCCGGTGAACATCACCGCGCTGTAGCCCGACATGTGGTGCGAGATGCCGGACAGCCACCAGGGCATCTTGCCGCCGGCGGTGAAGAAGTCGCTGACGTTGTCGACCCGTTTGTGGGACCAGACGCCGATGGCGACCATCACGCCGAAGTAGCCGATGAGCACGGCCCAGTCGAGACCGTTCATGTGCCCCCTTCCAGGGTTCGCCGCCAGGGTCAGGCATGTGAACTCTGAGTTCGGTGGCATGCCCACGGCAAGGAAGCGTAAGGTCAAGAGCACGTAAAAAAGTTCTCCGAGCTGACTTGAGTTCACCTATCTGAACAACCCACGCGCGCGGAAGTTGGCCGGAATCAGCCACTCAACCAGCGGAGTGGGCCGGGGCGCTGGGGCGCGGGCCCAGGCGCGCAAGCGCACCCGCACCCCACCCGGCACCCCCTACCGCATCAACTCCCCCGCATTCACCAGCAACGACTGCCCCGTGATCGCCCGAGCACGATCCGATGCCAGAAACACCACCGCATCCGCCACATCCCCGTCCGTGGCCAGCTCCGGCAACGCCATCCGCTCCGCCAGCCGCCCCAGCACCACCTCCTCCGCCACCCCCTCCGCAGCCGCCGTGAACCGCACGTACCCCTGCACCGGCGGCCCCCACATCCACCCCGGCAGCACGCTGTTCACCCGGATCCGGTCCGGCCCTAGCTCCCGCGCCAGCGAGTACATCGCGCTGGTCAACGCCCCCTTGGACGCCGCGTACGCGGCCTGCCGCACCTGCGAGGGCGCTGCCACCGCCGACTGCGTCCCGATGAACACGACCGCCCCGCCCCGCGCGCGCAGCCCGCCCAGACAGGCCCGCGTCATCCGCAGCGACCCCAGCAGATTCACGTCGATCACCGACTGCCAGGTCGCGAAGTCCGCGTCCTCCAGCCCGCCGAAACAGGAGTCCCACGCGGCGACATGCACGACCGCGTCGATCCCCCCGAACCGCTCCCGCGCCAGCTCAGCCAGCGCCGCGCACTGCTCCTCGTCGGTGATGTCGGTGGCCCGGTACGCCGTGTGCGTCCCGTCCGGATCGATCTCGGCCGCGCTCCTGGCGAGGCGAGACACGGTCCGCGCCCCCAGCACCGCGTTCCCGCCGTCCCGGACGACCGCCGAGGCGACCTGGTGACCGAGCCCGGCGCCGACTCCCGAGACGACGACGGTCTTGCCGTTGAGCAGGGACATCCCGGCCTCCCGGAGTATGGCGCGTGACCTGACGACCCGTCAGAGTATGGGCGGAGGCACAAGGACGGAAGCCGACCGCACGGAAAGGCGAAGCCCATGCCCGAGGACACCCGAAGCGAGACGTACGCCGAACTGGCCGCCGTAGGCCCCTACGGGGTCCACCCGGGTCACGCCCTGATCACCATGGTCGAACCGCACCCCGGCCACGAGTACGCCTACAACCGCTGGTACGAGGACGACCACTACTACGCCGGAGCGATGGCCATGCCGTGGATGTACGCGGGCCGCCGCTGGGTCGCCACCCGCGACCTCCAGCTTCTCCGCACCCCCGAGAAGTCGGCGATCGCCCAGCCCGTCACCGCCGGCTGCTACCTCTCCACGTACTGGATCACCGCGGGCCGCTACGACGACCACATGCGGTGGACGGTCACGATCAACAAGCGCCTCAACCGGGACGCCCGCGTCCACCGCGACCGCACCCACGTCTTCACGGCGTTCCAGGACCACGAGACGACGGTCTACCGGGACGGCGCGGCGGGCCCCCGCGACTTCCACGCCCTGGACCACCCCTATGCCGGCCTGGTCCTCCAGGTGATCGACACCGACACCGCCGCCGGGCGTCCCGAACTGCTGGAGTGGCTGCGCACGCGCCACCTGCCGGGGCGCCTGGCCGCCTCCCCGGCCGCCCTGGTGACCGTCTTCCGCCCGACCCCCCTCCCCGGCGACCGGATGACGTACGTCAAGCAGGTGGAGGGCGTCGACACCCGCCTGACCCTGCTGTGGTTCCTGGAGGCCGACCCGAGGGAGTGCTGGGAGGCCCACTTCGCGGACCTGGGCGAGGCGGTGGGGGACTCGGGCCTGGGCCGGACGGAGCTGGTGGCCCCGTTCATCCCGACGGTGCCGGGAACGGACCGCTACGTCGACCGGCTCCGCTGACCCGACGCCCTGCCGCGGCCCCCGACGCCCCCGCCGCCCTAGCCGATCACTTCAACTCGTCCGGACACGGAGTCCCGCGCGGCAGCTGATAGGGCGCCGCCAGCCGGTACGTCCCCGCCTCCGGCGCGACCAGCATGGTCCACTTGTCGCCCTCCGCGTCCTCCTCCGTCTCGAAGAGGCACCCGTGGACGTTCTCGTACGTCTTCGGCTCGCCCTCGGCCCGCTCCTTCGAGGCCTCCGTCTCCTGCGGCGGCTTCAGGCTCCTGCCCTCCGCGTCGACGATGCTCAGCCACGGCGAGTACGGGATCCGGATGAGGATCCGCCCGGCCTTGCGCACGTCGACCGTCATCTCGCCCTGCGCCGCCCGCTGCACGACCGCGTTCGGCTCGGCGAGCGGCGCCGGGTCGGTGACCCGGAAAAGCTGCCAGTTGGCGTCGCCCCAGATCTGCTTCAGGTACGGCAGCCCCCGCTGCACCAGCTCCCGCTCCCGCTGCCCGCCGTCCCCGTCGGGGACGCCCTTGGGCACGACCACGAAGTGCACGGCCCACCGCTGGAGCCACTGGTGGTAGTTCGCGGAGTTGAGGGTGTCGTCGTAGAAGAGCGGATTGCGCTCCATGTCGGCCTGCCGGTTCCAGCCGCGGGCCAGGTTGACGTACGGCGCGAGCGCGGAGGCCTCGCGGTGCGAGCGGGCCGGGACGACCTCCACCCGGCCCTTCTCCGCGCCGACCTCCTGCAACTCGTTGACCAGCGGCGCCAGCTCGCGCGCCCAGGACGCCGTCGGCGTCGTACGCACCACGTCGTCCACCGACTTGAAGCCGATCCAGCCGACGAAGAGGGTCGAGGACAGGACGATCACGTACCACTTGCGGCTGCGCGGCACCGCGAACGGCAGTGCCGCCATCAGCACCACCCCGGCGTACAGCATGGACAGCCGGGTGATGTTGGACCCGATCTGCGAGCTGATGATCCACACCAGCAGCACCGCGAGCCCGTACACCGCCGACGTGATCCGCACGGTCTTCCAGTCGCGCGGGACGACGGCGAAGACGAGCACCGAGAACAGCAGCGGCAGGGACGCCGAGCCGAAGGACATCGGCTGGGTGCCCGAGAAGGGGAACAGCCAGGCGGAGACCGCGACGACGGCGCTCGGGGCCAGTCCCAGCGCCCACGCGCCCGGCCGCCGCCGTTGCAGGAACAGGGCCACGGCCACCAGACCCACGAACAGGCCCGCGACCGGCGACCCCATGGTGGCGAGCGCGGCGAGCGGCGCCGCGCACAGCGCCTTCGCCCACCGCTTGTAGCGCCAGCGGTACGGCCAGCAGAACACGACGGCGACCGCGGCCAGCGCGAACATGTTGCCGAGCCCGAAGGTCACCCGCCCCGAGGCCGCGTTGCACAGCAGGGCGAAGACCCCCGCCAGCGCCGGCCACACCGGGTCCCGCACCGGCCTGCAGCGCAGCAGGACCAGCGTCAGCAGCCCCGCCGAGAGCGTCCCGGCGATCATCATGGTCGTACGGACGCCGAGCAGGGACATCAGGTACGGCGACACCACGCTGTACGAGACCGGGTGCATACCGCCGTACCAGGCCAGGTTGTACGCGGAGTCCGGGTGCCGGCCGACGAACTCCGCCCACGCGTCCTGCGCCGCCAGGTCCCCGCCGCTGTTCGCGAACGCGAAGAACCAGATGAGGTGCAGGACGCCGGACAGGGCCGTCATGGAGAGCACGAGACGCCGCCGCAGCCACCCGCCCATCCGGCCGGTGAAAGCTCTCACGCGCGGCTCCCATGACTCCTGGGACTCGGGAGACTCCTGGGACTCGCCGGTCTCCCGGGCCTCGCCGGACTCATGGGAGTCCGGGGGCTCGGGAGAGTCTTGGGGCTCGGAGGACGCCGGAAGCCGCTCGCCGACGGCCTCGCGCCCGTCCGTGCCGGCGTCCCGGTCGTGGTCGGCCACCCCGTCGCGGTCATGGTCGCCCGACTGGGGTGCGGGCAGCCGTACCCGCGGGCCGGTGTCCGGGCCCGTACCGGCGTCGTCGGCGCGTGTCGGCTCCGCAGTGGCCACCTGAAGGCACTCCCCGTGTCCCGTCTTCTGCTCTCGGCCGCGTCCCGTTCGCGCCCGCTTCACGGCCGCGTCGTCGCGGCCGCCGACCTGTCCCGTTTCGTGACGCTAGCACGCACCCCGCCGGGCGGCTGCCCTGGCGGGGTGCGGGAACGGTGCGGGAGAGGGCGTACGCGGCGCGGGCTCAGCCGATGCGTGTCAGCTTGTCCGAGAAGCCCGGCTCGACCAGGTCCGCCTGCAGCGCGACCGGCACCTTGACGGCGCTGCCGGAGCCGTCGCCGACGGTCAGCGTGCCCACCTGGGTGCCCGCCTCGGCCGTGTGCGGTACCTCGTCGGCGGCGAACTTCAGCGTCACCGTCAGCCCGGCCCAGCCGACCGCCGTGACGTCCTTGGTGACGACGACCGGGGTGCGGCCGCCGAGCTGGTCGTCCACGTATCCGACGACGTCGCCCTTCTTCAGGATCTTCGCCGAGGTCAGCGCGTCCTCGGCGGCCTCCAGTGCCGTCCTGCTGACGGTGTTGACCGTCTTGAGGATGCTCGGCTTGTGCTGGCCGAGGACCGCGCCGACGACGGTGACCGTCTCGCCGCCGACCTCCTTGCGGGACGCGAAGAGGAGGTTGCCGCCGGCCGCGGTGGTGGAGCCGGTCTTGATGCCGATCGCGCCCATGACGTAGGGGAGCTCGTTGTAGTTCGAGTAGTAGCGCCCGGAGGGGTCCGTCCAGCTGGCCGCGCTGGTGATCGCGACGAGAGCCGGGATCTTCACGACCGCGTTGCCCAGCTTCACCTGGTCCTCGGCCGTGGAGACGGTGGTCTCCTTCAGCCCGGAGGGGTCGGTGTACGTCGTGTTCGTCATCCCGAGTTCCTTGGCGGCCGCGTTCATCTTCTCGATGAACGCCGCCTCGGTGCCCGCGTCCCAGCGGGCCAGCAGTCGGGCGATGTTGTTGGCGGACGGGATCATGACCGCCGAGAGCGCCTGCTTCAGCGTGAGCTTGTCCCCGGCCTTGACGCTGTCGAGGGTGGACTCGCCGGCCTGGTTGTAGCCGCCCTCCTTCTCGGCGGTGGCGTCCACGGTGATGCTCGGGCCGTCCTCGCCCGTCTTGAGAGGGTGGTCCTTGAGGACGACGTACGCGGTCATCGTCTTGGCCACCGAGCCGATGGCGACGGGCGTCTGCTTGCCGAAGCTGCCCATCGTGCCGACGCCGCTGACGTCCATCCAGCCCTGACCCTCGCCCGGCCACGGCAGCGAGAGCTTGCCGCCCTCGAAGGTGTACGAGTCCTTAGCGGTGAGCGTCAGCGAGGTCGCCGGAAGTGGCCGCACGGCCTGAACGATCGCAAACACGACCGCCAGCAGGATCACCAGTGGCGTCCAGATCTTGACCCGGCGGGCCAGGGTGCGCAGCGGGGTCGGCGGAGGCGGCGGGGTGTTCGTCAGCTCGGCGAGCAGATCCAGCGGCGGCTTCGGCGGCAGCGGCTGCTGCGTGGTCCGTTCGGGGCCGATCAGCGGGACGACGGCGGTGGCGTCGGCCGGCTCGGCGGGCTTCACCGGCCCGGCGGGCTTCGCGGATCCGGCGGGCTTCGCGGGCCCCGACGGCTGCGGCCTGCGGGTGGACGGGTCGTCAAGGGGCTTGAGCGCGACGAACTTACTGGTCCGCTCGGCCTCGGCCTCGGCAGCGGACCCGGCATCCGGCTTCCCGGCGGCCTTCTCGCCCTTCTTGTCCGTCTCACCCTTCCTGTCCGTCTCCGGGGCGGCCGCCTTGGCGGCGCCGCCCAGCTTCAGCATGGTCGTCGGCTGGTCGACGGCGGGCTTGGCGGGCCGTACGGCCTTGAAGACGGCCGTGGGCTGGTCGACGGGGGAGTCGGAGGCGTCGCGCTCGGCATCCTCGCCGGCCTCGGGCCCGCCGTCCTCGGCGCCGCTCGCGTCGTCGTCCTGTCCGGCCTTGTCGTCCTGCCCGGCCTTGCCGTCCTGCCCGGCCTTGCCGTCCTGCCCGGCCTTGTCGTCCTGCCCGGCCTTGCCGGACTTCGGCTCGGCGTCCTCGCCGGAGTCCACCGCCCACTTCGGCGCGGATTTGGACACCGACTCGGCCACGGACTTGGCTTCTGACGCCTTCTCGGCCTTCTCGGCCTTCTGCCCGGCTTCTTCCCCGGCCCTGGTCCCGGTCCTGGTCCCGGTCCCGGCCTCGACCGCGTCCTCCGCAGCCGCTTCGCCGGGCTCCTCGGACTCGTCGGCCTCCTCGGACTTCCCGGGCGTCCGGGACTTGCCGGCACCTGCCTCCGAGGCCCCGCCGGCTTCGGCGCCCTGTCCTGCGCGCACGGCCTTGTCGGCCTTGTCGGCCTGCTCGTTCGGCTCGGGCTCTTCGGAAGTCCCGGCGGCCTTCTCATCCGCCTTCTCGTCCGCCGAGGCCACCCACTGGGCCGCGGCCGCGCGCAGTCGCTGGTCCCCGCCCTCGCGGGCGTCGGCGTCCCCCTGGGGGCTCTCCGCGCCTGCCGGGGCGTCGGAGTCCTCGGTGGCCTCGGAGGCGTCCTGGGCGGCCTCCTCGCGCTCCTCGTCCCCGGCGGCGTCCTCGGGTCGGTCCTCGGTCTTCAAGTCCCGCACGGAGAACACCCGGGTCGCCGTGTCCACCCCGCCCCGGGACGAGGACGAAGCCGCATTCGTCGACTCCTTCTCCCGCGCCATCGTGACCCTCGGATCCCGTGCCTCGGGAACCGTGCCCGCGCTCCCCGACGTCGGTTCTGCCGACGACTCGCGCTGCTTCGACCTGTCGGGGGACTCGCCCGCCACCGATGCCTCCTCCATGTGCCGCACGCTCACCGCGCGCTTGTCGAACCATGAACCGCCCGCCCGGGACGCCGCCTCACGGCGCTGTCCGAACCATCTACCAGTGTCCTGCGCAGAGGGCTTGGCTCCTGCGGTAGACGAGAACGACATACTTGCTGGTTCCACTACGAACCGGTCACGCACCCTCGACAGATGAATGTGAGAGGGGTCACCCTGTCATTCATCCACGCGGGGAGGCATGGATGGGCAGGAGCCGCAGAACACTTCCGGAGGAGCTTCTGCTGCTGGCACTGGACCCGACCACGGGTACCACTGCGCAGCCGCAGTCGCTCGACCTTGGTCTGGCCGGAGCACAGCTAGTGGAGCTGGCGCTGGCCGGACGGATAGCCCCAGACGGGGATCGTATCGCCGTGGTGTCCCCACGGCCGACTGGAGATCCGACACTGGACTGCGCGTTGGAGTTGCTGCGAAGGCGTGGCGCTCCGGTTCGGGCCGTCCACTGGATCGGCGGGCCCCGTCTCGGGCTCCGTCAGACCTACCTCTCGCATCTGGAGCGGTGCGGCATGGTGCACGCCGTGGCGGGCCAGATGTGCGGAGTGCTGCCGACGACTCGCTACCAGGCGACGGACACGGCGATCAGCCGGGAGATCAGGGCCCGGCTGGACTCGGCGATCCGCACCGGCGTACCGCCGGACCCGCGGACCGCGGCGCTCGCCGCGCTCGCACACGCGGTCGGCCTCGGCAAGCACCTGTACCCGGGGAACGAGGGACGCTCGTCCCGCTCCCGGCTGCGGGACCTGATCAGGCACGACCCGATGGGCGGCCTCGTGGCGCACGCCGTGATGGACGTTCAGAACGGCGCGGCGGCCCAGCCGCGGCGCAACCCTGCCCAGGCCGGCCGCCCGGCCGGACCGGGAGTCAGGTCCGCTCCGGAACCCGCCCGTGGCGTTCCGGCGCAACCGCGCCGAGGCTCCATGGCGCGCGTCGTGGCCCACTGAGCCGCAGAAGGTCCCACGACGCACCCGTACGACCCGTATGACCCGTACGACCCGTACACGACCCGTACGACCCGTAGGGCCCGGACAGGCGCGCGACCCGTGAGGTCACGGTCCCGCAGGTCCCTACGCCCCGTAAGACCCGCAAGACCCGTTCGGGAGCCGCGCGGCCCGCGCGGGGCGGTCAGCCGTACGTCCTGAGGGACACGCGGCTCCACCGCCCCGCGCGGACGCATGTGAGGGGGCTGTGGGAGAAACGCCTAACTGGCGTGTACCGGCCGCATATCCACCGTTTTCCAGCGGTAGAAAGCACCTTGGTGGCAGTCTGCTCAACAGCAGATACGCAAAGTGTTAGTTACAGGCACGCAGCCGGAGGTGCACGTCCCGTGGCGTCCAATGTCAATCCCACCGTCCGGCGGCGCCGGCTGGGCCAGGAGTTGCGCAAACTCCGCGAGGACAAGGGCATGACGGCCGAACAGGTCGCCGACCGCCTGCTCGTGTCCCAGTCGAAGATCAGCCGCCTGGAGAACGGCCGCCGCAGCATCAGCCAGCGCGACGTGCGCGATCTGTGCGGTGTCTACGAGGTCGAGGACCAGCGGATCGTCGAGTCGCTGATGCAGATGGCCAAGGACTCCCGCCAGCAGGGCTGGTGGCATGCCTTCGGGGACGTCCCCTACAGCGTCTACATCGGCCTGGAGACGGACGCGGCGAGCCTGCGCGTGTACGACCCGCAGGTCGTCCCGGGCCTGCTGCAGACCCGCCAGTACGCCGAGACGCTGATCTCGGGGGCGTTGCCGGAGACGGCGTCCACCGAGATCGAGAAGCGCGTGCAGGTGCGGATGCGTCGGCAGGAACGAATCAGCGCCGAGGAGAACCCGCTGCGCCTGTGGACGGTGATGGACGAGGCCGCCCTGCGCCGGGTCGTCGGCAACCGCTCCCTGATGCGCGACCAGTTGGAGCACCTCGTCGAGCAGTCCCAGCTGCCCCACGTCACCGTGCAGGTGATCCCGTTCGACATGGGCGCGCACCCGGGCCTCAACGGCCAGTACGCGATCCTCGAGTTCCCCGACGCGTCCGACTCCAGCGTCGTCTACATCGAGGGCGTCACCAGCGACCTCTACCTGGAGAAGCCCAACGACGTCCAGAAGTACAGCGTGATGTACGAGCACCTGCGGGCGCAGGCCCTGAACGTGGAGCAGTCCCGCCAGTTCATCGCCGACATCGCCAAGGAGTACGCCCGTTAGGGCCTTTTGGGGCTTTCTGTCCCTCCTGGCCGGGAAGGCGCCGCACGGTACACCGTCACCCCGCCGGGATGGAAGACCCACTTGGAATATGCCATCCAGTCGAGTGAATAGTCGCTTCGTAAGCCGATGGTGGCGAGTAGCGTCGATCACGCCAACGGGCACCACCGTTGGCGCAAACCGTGCCGTGGGTCCGCAGTCGTGCCCCGCGTACGGCGACAGCAACTCACCTCACTGGCAATCCGGAGCAAAAATGGCAATTCGTCAGGGCGTCACGCACACCTGGACCAAGTCCTCCTACTCGACCGGCAACGGCGCGTGCGTGGAGGTCAAGTCGCCGGTCCTCGCGGCCATGGCCGTACGGGACTCCAAGGTCCAGGACGGGCCCGTGCTGGACTTCCCCGCCGACGCGTGGAACCTCTTCGTCGCCTCGGTCAAAAAGTAGGGCGAGGATCTCCCGATCCTCGCCCCGTGCCACGGCTGACACCGTCACCGGCACCACCGAAGAGCCCTCTCGACGAGCTCGCCGTCCTTGCCGAGGGGGCTCGGCTGTTTCCCGGTTACCGCGCCGAGGCGCGCACCGGGAACGCCACGTCGCACACCGGGTCCTGCGGACCCGCCGCCTCCCAGTCGGCGAAGTAGATCTCCCGGCACGGGCCGTCGTACTCCAGGCCCTCCCGCCTCATCCACGCCTCCACCGCCTCGAACGCGGCCAGGATCTGGGGATGTGCGACCTGTGCCTTGGCGATCCGCGTGCGGGCCAGCCGCCTGGCGGGCTCCAACCGGACCGAGACGTCCCGTCCCCGCCCCTGGGCGGCCACCCACGCCCGCGCCGCCGCCTCGTCGGCGACGGGCACGCACGACTCGGCGGGCCCGTCGCTCTCCAAGGAGACCTCGGAGTGGTACACGACGAACGGTGCCCCGGTGCTGCCGCCGCAGGCCGAGGCGCCCTCCTCCAGCCGGCCCAGCGACGCGCCGATCCAGGCGGGCAGCTCGTCCACCAGCGTGTGCCGCTTCTCGGTGATCACCACCTGCGCGGGTACGTCCACCGTCTCGACCTCGAACGTGCCGTACATCTCGGAGCTCCTCCCCGACAGTCGTCCACGGAGGTACCCGGCGAGCGCCCGCTGGGCGGCGAACCGGGCCTCTACGTCCGCCCAGTAGGCGGCGAGCCGGTCGGCGGCCTCGGCGCCGTCCGCCGCGCCGACCACCTCGGCGACCCGGGCGAGCGGCATGTCAAGTCCGCGCAGCATGGCGACGAGACGCGCCCGCTCCACCTGGCCGGCGCGGTAGTACCGGTAACCGCTGGCCTCGTCGACGTGCGCCGGGGCCAGCAGCCCCAGCCGGTCGTACAGCCGCAGCGCCTTGGCCGACAGGCGGGCCCGCGCGGCGAACGCGCCGATGGTGAGCAGCCCGTCGTCCCGTACGTCCACCGATCCGTCCTCCGTCACCGGGCGGCCTTCCCGCCCGGTGAGGAGGACGCTCGGCCCTGCCCCAGGGGCAAGGTCAAGCGGCGCCGGACGACGTCGGGCCGCCTCTGCCAGGGGTCAGCGCAGCTGGCCCTCGATGGCGGCGACGACCTCCGCCGACTCCGGCTCGGTCTGCGGCGAGAACCGGGCGACGACGCCGCCGTCCCGTCCGACGAGGAACTTCTCGAAGTTCCAGCGGATGTCGCCGGTGTGGCCCTCGGCGTCCGCGAACCCGACGAGCCGTTCGTACAGCGCGTGCCGGTTCTCGCCGTTCACCTCGACCTTCTCCGTCAGCGGGAAGGTCACCCCGTACGTGGCCGAGCAGAACTCGGCGATCTCCTCGGCGGAGCCCGGCTCCTGGCCGAGGAACTGGTTGCAGGGCACACCGAGCACGGTGAACCCCTGGGAGGCGTACCGCTCCTGGAGCCGCTCCAGGCCCGTGTACTGCGGGGTCAGGCCGCACTTCGAGGCCACGTTCACGATCAGGACGGCCTGGCCCGCGTACTGCGAGAGCTCCGCGGAGCCGCCCTTGAGGGCGCCGATCTCGACAGCGAGGGGGGAGGTACCGGCATCAGTAGTCATGCCGGCGATGCTAGCCCGGCACGCTGACCCCGCCGGTGCCGGCCACTCGCGGCGGCCGTCGCTCTCGTGCGGTCATGCCGCCCGAGGCGGCACGGCGGGCGCGGCGGCACCCGCGATCGCCGGGGCGTGCCTTCCACCCCACGCTCGGGCCGGCCTGCACGACTCAGGCACCGGGCCGTGCGGCCCATCCCACGCTCGGACCGGCCCGCATGATTCGAGCGCCGGGCCGGGCGACCCGGCCCCATGCGGGCGGCCTGCACGACTCAGGCGCCGGGCCGTGCGGCCCATCCCACGCTCGGACCGGCCCGCATGATTCGAGCGCCGGGCCGCGCGACCTGCCCCACGCTCGGGCCGGCCCGCGCGACTCACCCGGCCGCGCCCTCACTCGCCTCCACCACCGCATCCCCCGCCCCCGTCCGCGAGTACAGCACCGACCGGCCCGCCCGCCGCCGCTCCACCAGACCCGCGTCCAGCAGCACCCGCAGATGCCGCCCCACCGAACCGAGCCCCTGCCCGGTCAGGGCGACCAACTGGGTCGTGCTCAGCGGCCCCGCGCCGAGCAGTGCCAGGACCGCCGCCCGGGCGGGCCCGAGCAGCGAGCCCAGGGCGGCAGGGACGGCGCGTGCGCGGTGGTCCTCGGACAGGGCTCCCGCGCAGGGATAGACGACGGCGTACCGCTCCCGCCCCTCCCACGACACCCACCCCGTCCGCGGGGTCACCGGCACGAACAGCAACTCCGCCCCGGAGATCTCGCGCGGCGGATACTCGTGCAGGTTGACCTGGAACCGGCTCTCCCCCAGCCACCGCGTCCCCGGCCGCAACGAGTCCAGCACCGCCGCCCACCCGCCCCGGCTCACCCGCGCGGTCCGCGCGACCACGTCCGCCTCCAGCACCCTGCGCCGACGCTCCCAGTACGGCCGTACGGCGGCCTCCCACACGTACTCCAGGAGCCCGGCCGCCCGCTCGGCCAGATCGTCGCGCTCCAGCGCGGCCGGCAACGCCCCCGCGAGGGAGAGCCGCAGATGCGCACGGACCTCCGCGGGACGGACCGCGCGCACCCGTGCCACGGCCTCCCCGAAGCCCTCCCCGCCCCGTGGCGTGGGCGTGAGGAAGTCCGCGATCCAGTCCCGTCCGAGCCCGGCCCGCACGAGCGACGCGGTCACCGGGTCGGCGGCCAGCCGCTCCCGGTACCCCGGCAGATGCGCCCGCAGCCACGCCCCCTCCCCGGGATGCGCGGCCACCCCCGCGTGCAGCAGCTTCAGACTCGCGAAGGTCTCCGCGTACTCCGAGACCACGAACCGGCTCCCCGCCAGGGTGTCGGCGTTCACCTGCCACCAGCCCACACCGGCCACCCCCTCATGACGTTTCGCGCTACCGCGAAACATTAACGACCGCCTCCGGACCCGCCCGAGACTCCGCGCATGACCGGCTACCGACAGCTCTTCCGCACCCCCGAGTTCCCTCCCCTCCTCCTCTCGACCGCCGCCCACACCGCCGCCCAGACGGCCGCGGGCCTCGCCCTCGGCACGCTGGTCTACCGGGCGACGGGCTCACCGCTCCTCTCGGCGGTCAGCATGTTCGGCCCGTCCCTCGCCCAGGTCCTGGGCGCGACCCTCTTCCTGTCGGGTGCCGACCGCCTCCCGCCGAGGACGGCCCTCGCCGGGCTCTCCCTCGCCTTCGCCGCCGCCACGGCCCTCCTGGCCGTCCCCGGCCTCCCGGTCGCCGCGGTCTTCGCCGTCGTCCTCGTCCAGGGCCTGGTCGCGGCACTCGGCGGCGGGGTCCGCTGGGGCCTGCTGCACGAGGTCCTCGCCAAGGACGGCTACCTGGCCGGCCGTTCGCTGTTCAACATGATGAGCGGCCTCACGCAGATCATCGGCTACGCCGCCGGCGGCGCCCTGGTCACCGCCCTCTCCCCGCACCTGGTCCTCTCCCTCGCCGCCCTCCTGCACGCGTTCGCCGGCGTCACCGCCCGCCTGGGCCTGACCGCCCGTCCGCCCCGCGCCACCGGCCGCCCCTCGGTCACCGCGACCTGGCGCGCCAACGCCCTCCTGTGGTCCTCCCGACCCCGCCGCCTGGTCTACCTGGGCCTCTGGTTGCCCAACGGCCTGGTCGTCGGCTGCGAGGCCCTCTTCGTGCCGTACGACCCCGCCGCCGCGGGCACCCTGTTCGCGTGCGCGGCGCTGGGCATGCTGGTCGGCGACCTCACCGTCGGCCGCCTGCTTCCGCCCGCCGTACGCGGGCGCCTGGCCACCCCGCTCCTGCTGCTCCTGGCGACCCCGTACGCCTTCTTCGTCCTGCGCCCGGCCCTGCCGCTCGCCGCCCTCTGCGCCGCCGTGGCCTCCGTGGGCTTCGGCGCGAGCCTGGTCCAGCAGGAGCGCCTGATGTCCCTCACCCCGCCCGAACTCAGCGGGCAGGCCCTCGGGTTGCACTCCGCCGGCATGCTCACCCTGCAGGGCGTGAGCGCGGCACTGGCGGGCACGGTCGCCCAACTCACCTCGCCCGCCACGGCGATGACCGTGATCGCGCTCGCGTCGATCACGGTGACGCTGACCCTGGCGGCGGCCGGTCGGCGCCGCACCGGCGACACGACCGCCGACCTCGCCCCTACGGGCTGACCTCCGGATCCGTGTGCACCTCGGGCACCTTGTCGTGGAGGGCGACGCGGTCGCCGGCCTCGCCCCTACGGGCTGACGTCGGGGTCCGTGAACACCTCGGGCACCTTGTTGTCGAGGACGACGCGGGCGAGCAGCGCGGCCAGCCGGTCGCGCTCGGACCCGCTGAGTGCCGACGGCAGGGCCTCGACCCGGCGGCAGGTCTCGTCGTAGAACGCGTGGGCCAGCCGGGCCCCCTCTTCGGTGAGCCCGACGCGCACGGCCCGCCCGTCCCGCGGATCGGACTCGCGCCGCACCAGTCCGCGCTGCACGGTGCGGTCCACCAGCCCGGTGAGACTCGACTTGGCGAGCCCCAGCATCTCCCCGAGCTCGCTCATGCCGTACGGCTGCGGCATGAGGACGCACAGCAACTGCCCCTGCTGAGGAGTGATGCCGTATGCCCGGCTCGACTCGGCGTACACGGCGTTCACGAGGAACGCCGACCGCACCAGCGCGGTCACGACCCCCATCTGCTCACCTGCGGCTTTCCCCATGCGGGAAGCGTAGCCGGGCGTGCGGGCCGGACATCAGGCGCTGTCGCCGCCGACCGGCCGCCGGTCGACCACCGGTCGGCTGCCGTCGGCCATCGGCCTTGGTGGTGTCGGTGCGGCGCCTGGGGCGGGCATCGACGGAGCCGCCCGGCGGCCCGCACATCCGCCCGGCGCGCACCGGCCGGGGCCGGGCCGGGCGTGCCGGGCGCCGGCCCACCATCCGTCGGCAGGCATCCGCCGGGGCCGTACCGGCCGTGCCGGGTGGGTCGGTCGCCCTCGGTCCGGCTGCGGAGATGCCGGTGCGGGTGCCGGAGAAGGACGGCCTGCCACCGGGACTTGGAGCGCGGTGCCGGCTGCCTGGCGGGGGCATCTGGACGTCGGTGCTCGTGGGCGACTTGCGACGGCGCGGGGGCCCGGCCCGCCCACTGTCCGCGCCGTCGTCGCACCGGCCCTTGGCGGCCTGTGCGCCGGCCGCGCGGTGCGGCGCACTACCGGCCGGGGTTGTGGCGCGCGGCGCAGGCCGCCGCAGCAGGCGGCGGACGCCCACGCGCCGGGCCGCTGAAGGCCGGGACGTGCCGCGGCCAGCCTGCGGCGCCCGGGACGACGCGGCGCCCGGGACGACGGGGCGCCCGCGACGATGCGGCGCCCGCGACGATGCGGCGGCCGGGACGGGCGCGCGGAACAGTGATCGCCGTCCCCGCAGGCCGGCCGTACCGCAGGCCCGCCGTACCGCCGTACCGCAGGCCCGCAGTCCCGCCGAACCGCAGGCCCGCCGAACCGCCGAACCGCCGTACCGCCGTACCGCAGGCCCGCAGTCCCGCCGAACCGCAGGCCCGCAGTCCCGCCGAACCGCCGAACCGCCGAACCGCCGGCCCCCCGTGCGACGAGTGGCCGTTCGTGGCGGCGGTGCGGAGCGAATCGCGCAGGGACGGTGCCGCAGGCGGCGGGGCGCGGGCAGGCGTGCACGATCCGGGCGGGCGCAGGGCCGGTCGGCCGGATCGAAGCACGTGCGACGTGGTCGCTGGTGGAATGCCCGAGCCGCTCCTACCGTCGATCGTGGGGCGGCTGCGCCCGGCGCCGGGGAACGGACGCCCCGGTGACGCACTCGGAAGGTGAAGCGCGGTGCTGTCGACGATGCTCAGCGACCTGGAGGAACTCGTGTCGTGCGAGTCCTTCTCGGCCGATCACGACGCCGTGGCGCGCAGCGCCGAGGTGGTCGGCGCCCTCGGTGCGAGGCGGCTGGCGGCCGAGCCGGAGACGCTCGTGATCGACGGGGTGACCCATCTGCGGTGGACCTTCGGCACCCCGCGCGTGCTGCTGGTCGGCCACCACGACACGGTGTGGCCGCTCGGCTCGCTGCGGTCCCGTCCCTGGTCGGTGACCGCCGGGATCGCCCGCGGCCCCGGCGTCCTGGACATGAAGGCGGGCCTGGTGCAGATGTTCCACGCCCTGGCCTCCCTGCCCTCCCCGGACGGCGTGTGCGTCCTGGTCACCGGGGACGAGGAGGTCGGCTCCCCGAGCTCCCGGCACCTGATCGAGGAGGCCGCGCGCCGGTGCGCGGCCGCCTTCGTGCTGGAGGCCGCCGCCGACGAGCGGGGCGCGCTGAAGACCGCCCGCAAGGGCACCTCACGGTACGAGGTCGTGGTGCACGGCCGGGCCGCCCACGCCGGCCTGGAACCGCACAAGGGGATCAACGCCGCCGTCGAGGCCGCCCACCAGGTGCTGGCCGTCGCCCGCATCGAGGCCGCCACGGGCGCCGCCCATCCCGTCCTCGGTGCCGCGACGGTCACGCCGACCCTGCTCTCGGCGGGCAGCGCCCGGAACACGGTGCCCGCGCTGGCGCGGCTGTCGGTGGACGTGCGCGTGCCGACCACGGCCGCCCAGCACCGGGTCGACGCCCTCGTACGGCAGCTCACCCCGCGGACGCCCGGAGCCCGGCTGGAGGTCCGGGGCGGTGCGGGGCGGCCGCCCATGGAACCGGAGTCCTCCGCCACCCTCTTCGCCCTCGCCTCCCGCGTCTCCGTCGACCTGGGACAGGGACCGCTGAGGCAGGCCGCCGTAGGAGGCGCCTCGGACGGCAACTACACGGCGGCCGCGGGCTGCCCGACCCTGGACGGCCTGGGCGCGGTGGGCGCGGGCGCCCACGCGGACAGCGAGTACGTCGATGTCGGCCAGTTGATCCCCCGCACGCGGCTGCTCGCCGAGTTGATCACCAGAACGGTGCGATGAGACACCCGACGCGCTGATGAGCGGTACGCAGGCAAGGGGTCACCGGCCCCGCCCCGGACCCGCGACCAGGGACGAAGGCAACGAAGGCAACCGCGAGCGGCCGTGCCCCCGTCCTACAGGACACCATGCTCACCTCAAGCCCCGTCGGCCCCGTGCCGCCCCCCGTGCGCCAGTTGCTCGACTTCGCCTGGACGCAGACCCGGGCCTGTGCCTTCGCCATAGCCCTGCTGGCGGGGGTCGCGGCCTCGGCCCTGCTGCCCCGTCTGCCGGTGGCCCGCTACGACCTCCTCGTCGCCTACGGCGTGCTCCTCACCCTGCTGTTCTGGAGGCGGGGCTGGGAGAACGGGCGGGACCTCGCCGTCATCGGCGTCTGCCACGTCATCGGCCTGGCCTTCGAGCTGGTGAAGGTCTCCCTCGGCTCGTGGAGCTACCCGGAACCGGCCGTGCTGAAGTTCGCGGGCGTCCCGCTGTACGGAGGTTTCCTCTACGCGGCCGTCGGCAGCTACGTCTGCCGGGCCTGGCACCTCTTCGACCTCGAACTGGTCCGCTACCGGCCGCGGGCGACAGCGCTCGTGGCCGCGGCCGTCTACGTCAACTTCTTCAGCCACCACTGGCTGCCCGACGTCCGCGGCCCGCTGGCCGTACTGCTCCTGGCGGCCACCGCGGGCACATGGGTGCGCTACACGGTCCGGGGCGTACGCCGGCGGATGCCCCTGGCCCTGGCGTTCGTCCTGATCGGCTTCTTCCTGTGGCTGGCGGAGAACCTCGCCACCTACCTCGGCGCCTGGCGCTACCCCTACCAACTCGACGGCTGGCAGCCGGTCGGCGTGGACAAGTTCGGCGCCTGGTCCCTGCTGATCAGCATCACCTTCGTCCTGGCGGCGACGGGCCGCACGCGTCGTGCGGGGCGGAGCGGGCGGCGGGGGCGCGGCGCTCGCCCGATGGACCGGACAGGGTGCGTGGAGTGACGGGCGGGACGTACGGATTGCAGGGCCTCCGGGCCGGGGAGACGCTGGTGATGTCAGCACCGCGGTGTCCGGCTGCGGACGCCCGGCTCTGGTCCCCCAACCCAACATCGGCAGCCCAGGCCCGACGCGAACGAGGGCCTTTTCCGTCCTTGAGGGATTGTCCTGAGCGGTTGTCCTGAGCGGCTGTCCGGGGAAGCCCTCCGACGCCGGACGGCCTGGGGGAGACGCCGCAGGGGTGGCGAGTTCACCTTCCCCCGGAGACATTCATGGACACCTCAACCCTGGAAGCGATGAGGACCGCGCTGCGCGGACCCGTCACCGGACCCCAGGACCCCGACTACGACCAGGCCCGCAAGATCTACAACGCCATGATCGACAAGCGTCCCGCCGCCATCGCCCGCTGCGTCGACGACGGGGACGTCATGGCGGCCATCAGGTTCGCCCGCGACCAGGGGCTCGAACTGGCCGTCCGCGGAGCCGGGCACAGCGGCCCCGGCCTCTGTCTGGTGGACGGCGGAGTCACCCTCGACCTGTCCCTGATGCGGTGGGTGCGGGTCGATCCCGCCGCGAGGACCGCCCAGGTCGGCGGCGGGAGCCAACTCGGCGACCTCGACCACGCCACGCACGCCTTCGGGCTCGCCACGCCCTCCGGCATCATCTCCATGACGGGCGTAGGGGGCTTGACGCTGGGCGGCGGCCACGGCTACCTCACGCGCAGGTACGGCCTGACGGTGGACAACCTCCTCGCGGCGGACGTCGTCCTGGCCGACGGCACCTTCGTCACGGCGAACGAGACCGAACACCCGGACCTTTTCTGGGCGTTGCGCGGCGGCGGCGGCAACTTCGGGGTCGTCACCTCGTTCACGTACCGCCTCCACCCGGTGGAGACGATCGGGTTCGGGGTCACCGTGTGGCCGGTCGACCACACCCGCGAGGTGCTGACGTGGTACCGCGACTTCCTTCCGCAGGCACCGGAGGACGTCTACGGCTTCTTCACTCTGTTCACCATCCCGCCGGCCCCGCCGTTCCCCGAGGAGATCCACGGCCGGAAGGTGTGCGGCGTCGTGTGGTGCCACACCGGTGACCTCAGCGGCTTCGAGGAGGCGTTCGCGTCGGTGCGCGATCCCGCGCCGCCCGCCTTCCACTTCACCACGCCGATGCCGTATCCCGTCCTGCAGACCAGCTTCGACGAACTGATCCCCACCGGATACCAGTGGTACTGGCGGGGCGACTTCTTCGACAGCGTCCCGGACGCCGCCATCGACGTCCACCTCAAGTACGGCGAGAACCTCGCCAGCCCCCTGTCACTGATGCACCTGTACCCGGTCGACGGCGCCGCCCACCGGGTGGGTCCGGACGACACCGCGTGGGCGTACCGGGACGCCGTCTGGTCCGGCGTCTTCGCCGGCGTCGACCCCGACCCCGCCAACGCCGAGACCATCAAGCGGTGGTGCGTCGACTACTGGGAGGAGATGCACCCGTACTCCATGGGCGGCTCGTACGTGAACTTCCTCGGCGAGGCCGAGGAACCGGGCCGCGTCCAGGCCACGTACCGCGGCCACTACGACCGTCTCGCGCAGGTCAAGAAGACGTACGACCCGGACAACGTCTTCCACGCCACCCAGAACATCAGGCCGGCCTCACAGCCGCAGGCCGGGTGAGTCCGCGCGGGTGCCGGTGGCGGCCCGCCCGCTGTCCGCCGGGCCGCCGGACAGCGCCGAGAGCCGCGCCGGCCCCGACCGGCGCGGCTCTCACCCGCGCACGTGCACCCCCTCACATGCCGGGAGCGCGGAAGGCCACCTGCCGCCGGGCGGCCTCGTCGATCTCGTCGATGGTGAGGAGGGGAGTGGCCCGGGTGCGCAGGGCGCCGCTGGCCTTCACGGTGAGGCTGATGGCGGCCATGGAGACCGGGTCGGGGAAGTCGACGATCATCACCAGGTCGTCCTCGCCGAAGGCGAAGTACATGGCCTCGACCCGTCCGCCCAGGTCGGCGACCACCTGGTCGACGGCGGCACGGCGACCGCTTCCGCCCTCCTTGAGCAGCCCCTTCGTGCCCTCGGATGTGTAGCTGGCCTGGATGAGGAACTTCGGCATGGGGACGCTCCCTGCCCGTCGGCTGTCCGGTACGCAGAGTGGGCTTCCCGCTGCCGCCCCGGCCGCCATCCACCGAGCGGCCGGATTCACTCGTTGGAACCCACACCGTTGGACTCGTTGGAACCCGCGCCGTCGGAACCCGCGCCGTTGGAACCCGCGCCGCCCGATGAACCCGTGGCGGCCGACGACACCGCCGAAGGCGCCACGACCCGAAGGACGTCGAGCACCGCTCTGCGTGAGTCCGCCCGCCCTGCGCGGACCCGGCACCCGCACTGCGCGGACCCGGCGCACGAACCGGCCCGCTACCGACCGCTACCGGCGCGGCACCGGCACCCTCACCTCAGGCCTCTTCCAGGGCCTCACCGAACGCGCGCAGCAGCCGGCCGTGATGGCTGTGGGCGAGCTGGTGTCCGACCCCCAGGACCAGCGCCACCGGCCATTCGACGATCTCGAGAGCGGCCAGCACGCCGACGCCCGCGAGAAAGGCGAGCTGCTCCGGGGGCAGGAGCTCCACACGCGTGCCGAACACGTCGAGCGTCACGCTGTGGTGGGTGACGGCGTGGTCAGCCGCCTCCCCGGCATTCATCGCGTCCGTGCCCGCGGAACACTGGACGGGAGGCGCATCGTGTGGGGGGACAGTCGATGCGGTCATGGTCGCCATCCGATCCATCGTCGGCCAGGGACCCGTCGGCGATGCGTTCGTTCCGGCATGTTCTCTCTCCTCGTCAACCCTATCCAGGGCGGTTTGAGGGCGCATGTGCGAAGCGGCGGCCGCCTCACGGCGGCGGGAGCGGTTCTTCCGGCGGCGCCCACCGACGACAGCCGATGAGCCGCCGGCATCCGCTCCCGGGACGGAAGAGGACGGGACAGGAAGCGACGCGGCCCGTTCGTCCAACACGGTGAAGTGGGACGAACGGGCCGCAGGCGGCTGTCGGCAGCGCTGCCGACGCCTCAACCACCCAGGGTGTACAGGGGCACTCCCGCCCCTGCGTACTGGCTAGTGGTCGTTGAGGTAATAGTGCTGCGTCTGGTAGTCGCGGTCCGGACCCAGCCAGATCGTGACGCCGATCTGAGTGTTCTCGGGGAGGTCGTACACGCCGCCCTGCGAAGCACGGGCCGAGGCGCATGATCCCTCTCCGCCCGAGGCGGTGAGCGTGTAGCGGATGTGATAGGCGCCGCTGCTCGCCTGGCTGGCGATCTGAACCCGGGGAGCGTACCCGTCGGCCGCCGTGTCGCAGAGCGAGACGATGTCGCCGTGCTCAGCGATGTAGACCGTGCCACCATCCCTGGAGTCCGAGGTGGTCCACGTGTGGTCCCAACCGCCGCTGGGCGGATCAACAGCTGCAGACGCCGAGGTCGCGGTGGCGAGTGCCCCGCCGGCGAGGAAAACGGTGGTGGCGGCTAAGGCCCCGATCTTGTGGCGCATCGTGTGACTCCTCCTCATGCTCGCTCGGGCAGTCCGGCGAGCCGGTGTGACAGTACGTCATCTGAACAACGAGTGAACATTTGTTTTTCGATCACGCTCTCCATCGCGGTGTCACGGCAGTCCGAGTCGATGGGTATGCCGACTGTCTGCAGGGCGGCCGACTCCTCAACAAGGCACCGAAGCCCGCGGCCGACCTCCGCTCCGTCTCCTGCCCGACGGAACTGCTCGGCGCGTTCACGCGCCACATGGACGGGTTCGCCGCTCCCGCCGGCCGGGCCGGGCACGTCTTCGTCGGACCGCGGACCGGGCAACGGCGGCGAAGTAACTATCGGACGACCGGGTCCAAGACCCGGACCGGCCATCGCTGACCGCTTCGGAGCCATGATCGACGAGGGTGGGGGAGGGACCTCCGGCTAGGAAATGTGGCATCCGCGTGGCATTAGCTGATACCGGGTGTAGGTAATGGCCTTGCTGCGATGGTGGAAGCTGACCATGCTGGGCCGATGCCAGGGCAGCGCAAAAGAAGGCGTCATCAGCAGGACGAGGCGCAGCGGGCTGCCGCTCGTCTCGCGCCTGACGCGGGCCACTGGGAAGTGCTTTTCGAAACCCAGGACGAGTCGGAATGGCACGCTCATATCCGTCGTCTCCGAGCGTCGGACATGCAGATCGACTGGACGGCGGTGCGGGTGGACACGCTCTGTGGGCGCCAGACGCAACCCACCACCTTCCGGTTGAGCCTCTTCGTGCCGAAGCCCATGCCCGATCCGGACCGGGACTCCTCCAGGTAGTGGCAGGCGTGTGGCACGACCTCGGACACGACGAAGGGCCGTCCCGGAAGGAAACCCCTCCCGAGCCGACCCTTATCGCTGTGCCCCCGGCAGGATTCGAACCTGCGACACCCGCTTTAGGAGAGCGGTGCTCTATCCCCTGAGCTACGAAGGCGGACCGTGGCCGTGCGGGCCACAGGCGTCAGCGTACCGGATCTGATCGGTGGGGTGTGGGGGTCAGGTCAGAGGGACGTGGGTGAAGCGGGACGCCACGTGGAGGTCGGTCTCGATGTGGGAGGCCGTCGTGGTCAGGGCGGGGAGGATGTCCTGGACGCATTCCTCCAGCGTGCGGCGGGCCGCGTGGGTGGCCGCGGTGAGGGCGGCGACCGTGCGGCCGTTGCGGTCGCGGATCGGGACCGCGATCGTGCGCAGGCCCTCCTCCAGTTCCTCGTCCATCAGCGCGTAGCCGGCCTCGCTCCGGGCGGCGTTCGTTCCCTCCGCCCTTGTCCGCCGGTCACCTTCTGCCCGCCCCGCGCCTTCTGTCCGCTCCGACGCCTCTGCCCGCCCCGCGCCGCCTTCTGTCCGCTCCGACGCCTCTGCCCGCCCCGCCAGCAGTACCGTCCCCGCCGACGTTCCGTTCGCCGGCAGGCGTGTGCCCACGGTCAGGTGCACGCTCATGACGTGGCGGGCGGGGACGTGGGCCGTGTACTGGATGTGGTCGGGCGTGTCGGTGAGGACCGCGAGGGATGTCGACTCGTGCAGGAGGTCGGTGAGGGCTGTCATGTGGGGGGTGGCGATGCGGGGGAGGGAGGTGCGGGAGAGGGGTGGGAAGCCGAGGGAGAGGACCCGGGGGGTGAGGGCGAAGGCGCGGTCGGCGGTGGGGGTCACCAGGCCGAGGTGGTCGTAGGTGATCAGGGAGCGGCGGGCCGTCGCCCGGGCCAGTCCCGTCGCCTTCGCCACCTCCGTGAGGGTCAGGGCCGCTCGGCCCGTGCCGAACGCCGTCAGGACGGTCAGGCCGCGGGCGAGGGATTCGACGAACTCCCGGCCCAGTTCCTGTTTCGAGGCGCCGGTCCAGAGGGCCAGGCCCGCGGGGGGCGGGCCTGGTTCCGCGGGCGGGGCCTGGCGCAGGTCCTCCTCCATCGCCGCCACCGCCGTGCGCAGGCGGGGCAGGAGAGTCGTCCGCAGGTCCGCCGCCGTGTGGCGGCTGGTGTGGCTCACGACGCTCGCCACGCAGGCGATCCGGGAGGTGAGGGGGTCGCGCACGGGGGCCGAGACGGCCACCAGGCCCGGTTCGATCAGCTGGTCGTCCAGGGCCCAGTGCTCCGCCTTCGCCTTCGCCGTCCGCCGTACGAAGTCCGTGGTGTCGTCGTCGCAGCCCTCGCCGGGCTGGTTGGCGCCGGGCTGGTTCGGGGCGGGGTGGTGGCGTGGGGGGATCGCCGGGAAGCCGTGGTCCTGGGGGTCCGTCGTGCGGCGGGCGCGCCAGTGGTTCCAGTCGGCGTCCGTCCACTCCGTCGCGAAGAGAGGGCCCGGCGCGGTGCGTTCGGCGGGCAGCAGGTCGCCGATGCGGAAACTGAGGGACATCGCGCGTCGGCGGGTCGCCTGGTGGATGAAGCGGACGCCGTCGCGGTCGGCGACCGCGAGGGAGACGGACTCGTCCAGGTCGTCGGCCAGGGCGTCGGCCCGGGCCGAGAGCAGGGCGGGCAGGCGGAGGGCCGCCAGGTAGGCGTTGCCCAGTTCCATGACGGGCGGGGCCAGTACGGCGTCGCGGCCGTCGAGGCGGACGTAGCCCATGCGGGCCAGTGTCGCGGCGATGCGGTCGACCGTGGAGCGGGCGAGGCCGGTGGCGCGTTCGAGGTCGCTCAGGCTCATCGTGCCGCCCGCCGCGGTCAGCTCCGTCAGGACGGCGATCCCGCGGATCAACGGCGTGACCGCCTCCTCCGGGACGGGCGACGGGGTGGGCGTCTCCCGGGCGGGCGGCGGGGTCGTCTTCGCGGGCATCGGCTCTCCGTACGGCGGTCGCGGCAGGCCTACGGTAGTCCGGGTGGCTGTCTGGCCGGGTTACCGCCAACTCGTTGGGGGTGGTCGCGGCAGGCCTGCGATTGTCCGGGCCGCTGCCGGGCCGGTCGCTGCAGGGTCTCCGTACGGCGGTCGCGGCAGGCCCGGCGTTGTCCGGGCGGCCGCCGGGCCGGTCACTGGCGGGTCTCCGCATGGCGCTTTCGGCGAGCCTGCGATCGTCCGTGGCGGCGGCCGCGCCGGTCGCTCCCGGCTCCGTACGGCGGTCGCGGCAGCCCCGCCTCAGTTCAGGCAGCCGCCGAACCCGCTACTGCCGGGTCACCCGCACCCGGTACGTCCCCTCCAGGTCGGCCGCCGTCACCGAGATGCGCACGCCCCGCTCGGGGTCCTTGAAGGTCTCGCCCGGGACGAAGGGCGCGTCGGAGAGTTCCGCGTGGACGTTCGGGCTGCGGGTGCAGCCGCCGCTGTCGCGCTGGGAGTCGTAGACGGTCACCGGGCCCATGCCTGTGTCGACGTCCGCGTCGACCTTGTAGATGAGGATGCCGGGGCGGCACACCGCCTCGTCGTTGCCGTCGCGGGTGCGCAGTTCGAGGGCGTAGCCGGTGCGGCGGTCGAGGGGGACGAAGACCAGCTTCGGGCCGCCTGCGCGGGCGAGGGGGGTGAGGGTGTACTCCTTCGAACCGTGGGCGGTGGCGCAGTTGACCTGGTCGGCGTCCAGCCAGCCCAGTTTCCACTTGTGCCAGCCCAGCAGGTCGTTGTTGGCGCCCCAGTCCTCGCTCATGATGTCCCAGTGGCCGACCGCGCCCCCGCCCTCCTGGGTGTAGAGGTCGGGCAGGCCGAAGACGTGGCCGTTCTCGTGCGGCAGGACGCGGAAGCCGGTCTCGGCGTAGGAGCCGGAGCCGTCGTCCTGGCGGGAGTAGACGAAGGAGGCGTTCGCCACGGGCGCGCCGTCCGCCACCGGGGCCTCGCTGTTGCCGGCGAACGTCACCGACAGGACCGTGTCCAGCGCCGAGGGGCCGGCGTTCGGGGTGACCAGTACGTTCAGGAGGTCGTACTTGCGGAAGTCGACGCGCGGGTCGGCGGCGGCCACGATGTCCTGGACGAGTTCCCGGTAGCCGGGATCGAAGGGCGCGCCGCGCTCTATGCCGTACGCCTTGAACGACTTGGGCATGCGCAGCCAGCGGGGGATCGGGGCCTCGGCGCGGTAGTCGAGGCGGGCGTAGGAGGCGGTGCGGAACCACTGTCGGGTCTGCGGGACGAACTCCCGGAAGCGGTCCCGCGCGGTGCCCGCGCCGGGTGCGTCCGAGAAGTCGATCATGAGGGTGAGGGCGCGGACGGTGCCCGTGGAGCGCGCGTAGCCGCCGGATGTCGGCACGCCCTCGGACATCTGGACGGCGGGGCTGCCGTTGATCATGCAGGGGGCGAGGGCGGCCGTGCGGGCCACGGGGACCGGTCCGGCGCCGGCCGTTGCCGGGCCCCGGCCGAGGAGTCCTGAGTCCGCGGAGGTGTTGACCGCGAACGTCAGGGCGGTCACGCACGCGAGGGCGGCCGCGCGGCGCGGGCATATCCGACGGCGGAGCGGCTCGGGGGGTGTCCCCGGGCCGCCGTCCCGGGGGCGCTCAGGCTGCGGCTGCATGCGGGCACCTCTCGCTCCAGGCAGCCATGGGTCACCGGCTGCACCCTCGCGATCACCCTCCGTCGGGGCGGGCGGGTGCGCGCGTCGGGGCGGCCGATCGTGGGTTACCTGCAGGTAGAGGGGGGTGTGGTTCAGGTCACATCAAAAGAAGCCAGGGGCCGGAAATAACCGGGGACCGCTTCCCCGTTTAGCCCTGTGTCCGACCGAAACGGGGAGAGCTTCCCCGGTTCCCCGGACTCAACCGTTCCGACTCACGAGGAGTACGCCGTGCAGACCGCAGCCCCCGCGCAGCGCAAGGTGACCCGGCCGCGCGCCGACGCCCTGCGCAACCGGGAGCGGATCGTCACCGCCGCCCGCGAGATGTTCGTCGAACTGGGCCCGGACGTGCCGCTCGACGACATCGCCCGCCGGGCCGGCGTGGGCAACGCGACGGTGTACCGCAACTTCCCCGACCGCGACGCGCTGGTCCGCGAGGTCGTCTGCTCCGTCATGGACCGGACGGCCGAGGCGGCCCGGCAGGCGCTCGCGGAGACGGGCGACGCCTTCGGCGCGCTGGAGCGTTTCGTGCACGTCGCCGCCGACGAACGGCTCAGCGCGCTGTGCCCGATGGCCGCCAGCGCCTTCGACGAGAACCATCCCGACCTCGAGGCGGCCCGGCTGCGCGCCGAGCGGCTCATCGAGGAGGTCATGGAGCGCGCCCGGCGGGCCGGGCAACTCCGCCACGACGTCGGGCTCGGTGACCTGATGGTCGCCGTGGCCCAGCTCAGCCGGCCCCCGGCGGGCACCGCCTGTCCGATCGCCGACCGCTTCGTCCACCGCCATCTGCAGCTGTTCCTGGACGGGCTGCGGGCTCCTGCCCGCTCCGTCCTGCCGGGCGCGGCCGTGACCATGGAGGACCTGCGCCAGGCCTGAGAGACCACCAGCACCTCCGTTTCCTACCGACTGCGCGGCCGTCGCCGTAGACGAGCCGTCCCCTTTTCTCACTCTTTTTCCGTCACGAAGTCCCGAAGTGGGTACCTCCATGTCTGAATCAGCCACCGCCAAGGCGCCCGCGCCCGGCGTCCAGGCGGACCCGGGTCGCTGGAAAGCGCTCGTCTTCATCGCCCTCGCGCAGCTGATGGTCGTCCTCGACGCGACCATCGTGAACATCGCCCTGCCCTCCGCCCAGCAAGACCTGGGCATCTCCGACGGCAACCGCCAGTGGGTCGTCACGGCCTACGCGCTCGCCTTCGGCGGCCTGCTCCTCTTCGGTGGCCGGATCGCCGACCTGTGGGGCCGCAAGCGCGCCTTCGTCATCGGCCTGGGCGGCTTCGCCGCGGCCTCCGCGCTGGGCGGCGCGGCCACCAACGAGGCGATGATGTTCGGCGCCCGCGCCCTGCAGGGCGTCTTCGGCGCCCTCCTCGCCCCCGCCGCGCTCTCTCTGCTCGCCGTGATGTTCACGGACGCCAAGGAGCGCGCCAAGGCGTTCGGCATCTACGGCGCGATCGCCGGTGGCGGCGGCGCCGTCGGTCTCATCCTCGGCGGGTTCCTCACCGAGTACCTGGACTGGCGCTGGACGTTCTTCGTGAACATCCCCTTCGCCGTCGTCGCCGCGGCCGGCGCCTACTTCGTCATCCGTGAGCCCGAGGGCGGCCGCAACCGCTCCTCCCTCGACATCCCGGGCGTCATCCTGTCCACCCTCGGCCTCGTCGCCCTGGTCTACGGCTTCACCCGCGCCGAGTCCGAGGGCTGGGGCGACTCCGTGACCGTCGGCATGTTCGTCGCGTCCGGCGTGCTGCTCGCGGCCTTCGTGCTCGTCGAAGCGAAGGTCAAGGCCCCGCTGCTGCCCCTGCGCGTGCTCACCGAGCGCAACCGCGGCGGCGTCTACCTCTCGCTCGGCCTCGCGATCATCTCGATGTTCGGTCTGTTCCTCTTCCTGACCTACTACCTGCAGGTCGTGAAGGGTTACTCGCCGGTCAAGACCGGTTTCGCGTTCCTGCCGATGATCGCGGGCATGATCACCGGCTCCACCCAGATCGGCACCCGTCTGATGACCCGGGTCGCGCCCCGGCTGCTGATGGGCCCCGGCTTCCTGGTCGCCGCGCTCGGCATGCTGCTGCTGACCCGCATGGAGATCGGCTCCTCGTACACGACCCTGCTGCTGCCGGCCATGCTGCTGCTCGGCCTGGGCATGGGTACGGCGTTCATGCCGGCCATGGCCCTGTCCACGCAGGGCGTGGAGCCGCGGGACGCCGGTGTGGCCTCCGCGATGGTCAACACCTCGCAGCAGGTGGGCGGCGCGATCGGCACCGCCCTGCTGAACACCGTCGCCGCCTCCGCGACCACCGCCTACATCACGGACCACCTCGCCTCCGCGACCTCCCGGTCGCAGCAGCAGCTGGTCCAGCTGGAGGGCCAGGTCCACGGTTACACGAGCGCCATCTGGTTCGCCGTCGGCATCCTGGTCCTCGCCGCCGTGATCGCCCTGACCCTGGTGAACGCCGGCAAGCCGGACATGGGCCCGGTGGGCGGGTCGGGCGCACGCGACGGCGAGGGCGCCGAGGACGCCGTGCCGGTGCCGGTGATCGCCCACTGAGTCCTGCGGGCACTCAGTCGAGCCCGCTCACACAGGTACCGCCTGTAGGCACCGCCCGTACGTACGGCCCGCCCTAGCGCAGCCAGGGCAGGTCGGCACCCGCTTCGTTGGGCTGGAGTCCCTCGGCGACGATCTCCATGATCTCGCCGAGGGACTTCTGCTGTTCGGGGGTGAGGCGGTCGAAGAGCGCGTTGCGCACGGCGGCCACGTGGCCCGGCGCGGCGCTCTTCAGCACCTCCATGCCCTGGTCGGTGAGGACGGCGAACTGACCGCGCTTGTCGGACGGGCAGTCCTCGCGCCGTACCCAGCCGTTCTTCTCCAGGCGGGCGATGGCGTGGGAGAGGCGGGAACGGGTGATCTTGGCGTGCATGGCCAGCTCGGTCATGCGCAGGCGCCGGCCCGGAGACTCGGCGAGCTTGACCAGGAGCCCGTAGTAGACGTGCGGCATCCCCGCGTCACGTTGGAGCTGGCGGTCCATGTGGTCTTCGAGGAGATAGGTGGCGTGCAGGTAGGAGCGCCAGATGCGCTGCTCCTCTGCGGTGAGCCACTGGGGCTCGTCGGGGGAAGCGGCTGCCTTCGTCATGTACTCCACTGTACGGGCTTCCTCCTTGAACTTTAAACAAGTGGGCTCTACAGTTATGGCGATAGCGATTTAGACTTCAAGTAGTGCTGGAGCGAGGGTCGGCCACCCGGCGAAGCGCCCTCGGAGGGAGTCACCGCCATGTCCGCCGCCACTCAGGAGCACGCCCCCCAGGAGCATCCCTCGCAGGAGGGCGCCCCGCAGGAGGGCGCCTCGTCGGAGCGCATGCCCGCCCTGTACCTCAGCCACGGCGCGCCGCCCCTCGCGGACGACCCCGTCTGGCCCGGCCAGCTCGCCGCCTGGTCCGCCGACCTGCCCCGCCCCAAGGCGATCCTCATGGTCTCCGCCCACTGGGAGGAGGCCCCGCTCGCCCTCGGCGCGGTCGACCCGGTTCCCCTGGTCTACGACTTCTGGGGCTTCCCCGAGCACTACTACCGGGTGGCGTACGACGCCCCCGGCGCGCCGGAGCTCGCCGAAAGCGTGCGCAAGCTGCTGCGCGCCCCCGGTACGCCCGTGCAGGACATCCCGGACCGCGGGCTCGACCACGGAGCCTACGTCCCGCTCGTCGAGATGTTCCCGGCCGCCGACGTTCCCGTCCTGCAGGTCTCCCTGCCCACCCTCGACCCCCGCCGCCTGATGGAGATCGGCCGCAGGCTCGCCCCCCTGCGCGACGAGGGCGTGCTGATCGTCGGCTCCGGCTTCTTCACCCACAACCTGGCCGCGCTGCGGCAAGGGGGCGTCCCGGCCTGGTCCGCCGAGTTCGACGACTGGGGTCGGCGGGCGCTGGACGCCGGTGACGTGGACGCGCTGCTCGACTTCACCCGCAAGTCGCCGGCGGGCCTGCTCGCCCATCCGCGCACCGAGCACTTCGCACCCCTCTTCGTGACGATGGGGGCCGCCGACGCCGCCGGTGAGCTGGGCCGGCAGAAGTCGGTGATCGACGGCTTCTGGATGGGGCTGGCGAAGCGGTCGGTCCAGTTCGGCTGAGGGTCACGCGGCGGGTGCTGTCGAGGTCCAGCCCCGGCTCGACTCGGAGGGCGCTGCCGAGGTTCGGTCCGGCTGAGGGCGACGCGGAGGGTGCTGTGAGGTCCGGTTCGGCTCGGGGCCGGGCGGCGGTTGCTGCCGAGGTCCGGTGCGGCTGAGGGCGACGCGGAGGATGCCGCCCAGAGGGCTCAGAGCTCCTTCTCGTACCAGGCCACGTCCCAGTACCTGCCGAACTTGCGGCCGACCTCGCCGTACGTGCCGATGTGGCGGAAACCGAAGCGCTCGTGCAGGCGTACCGACGCCTCGTTGGGCTGGGCGATGCCCGCGTACGCGCGGTGCAGGTCCTCCTGGGCCAGGGCGGCGAACAGGGCCTCGTAGAGGAGGGTGCCGACGCCGCGGCGGCCGGCGTCCGGGGTGACGTAGACGGTCACCTCCACCGAGGTCGAGTAGGCGGCCTTGGGGCGGTAAGGACTGGATGTGGCGTAGCCCAGAATCCGCTGTGAGTCGCCCTCCGGATCGTTCTCCGTGGCAACCATCAGCCGGTACGGGCCGTCTTCAGGGTGGGAGAGCAGCCAAGGGCGGCGCTCTTCCGGAGTGAAGACCGTGGTATCGAATGTGATCGGCGTCTCACGTACGTAGTGGTTGTAGAGGGCCGTGAGGGCTTCGAGGTCACCCTCGACCCCCGGCCTGACCTGCACCTCTGTACGTTCCGACCGCATCGCGCCTCCTCGTGTGGCCGGACAGGGTACTGCAAGATCAGAAAAAATGAGGGGCGGGTTGGGAATTCTGTCCTGATTCCAGTCGTTGTTTCCATCGGATGCAGGGCACCCGAGGAGAGTCCCGGTGAGAGTCCCGGGAGGACCCGAGAAGTGGCCCGGTGTCCACGGACCACCCGCTGACCCCACCATCGCAAGGGAGCACGCATGGCAACCCGTGCCGTCGCCCGTCGTCAGTCCGCCACCGGCGAGACGGCCGACGCGGCAAGCAGTGTTCGCGTCCACGGCGGCGAGATCGCCGACCGCGATCTGGTCGGCATGTACCTCGACGAGATCGCGCGCACACCGCTGCTCGACGCCGCCAAGGAAGTCGAGCTGTCGCAGATCATCGAGGCGGGTGTGTTCGCGCGACAGGTCCTCGACGGATACGAGGAGTCCAAGGCGGACGCCTCCCGCGAGGAGCTCGAGGCGCTCGTCGCCGAGGGAGAGCGCGCCAAGGACGTCTTCATCCGTTCCAACCTCCGCCTGGTCGTCGCGGTCGCCCGCCGCTACCCCCGGAGCGGACTGCCCCTGCTCGACCTCATCCAGGAGGGCAACGCCGGCCTGGTGCGCGCGGTCGAGAAGTTCGACTACCGCAAGGGCTTCAAGTTCTCCACGTACGCCACCTGGTGGATCCGCCAGGCGATCACCCGCTCGATAGCGGACCAGTCGCGCACGATCCGGCTGCCCGTCCACCTCGTGGAGGAGCTCGGCCGCATCCGCCGCGTCCAGCGCGAGTTCAACCGCGAGCACGGCCGCGAGCCGGAGCCCGCGGAGATCGCCGCCGAACTCGGTGCCACGCCTGAGCGCGTCATCGACGTGCTCGACTGGGCCCGTGACCCGGTCTCGCTGAACATGTCGGTGGACGACGAGGGCGAGACCCAGTTCGGCGACCTGCTCGAGGACACCTCCGCGGTCTCCCCTGAGCAGTCCGTCCTCACACTGCTGCGCAGTGAGGAACTGGACGGCCTCATCGACCGCCTCGACCCGCGCACCGCCTCGATCATCAAGATGCGGTACGGCATCGAGGACGGCCGGGAGCGCACGCTGACCGAGGTCGGCAAGGAGCACGGGCTCACCCGTGAGCGGATCCGGCAGATCGAGAAGCACGCGCTGCTGGAGCTGAAGAAGCTGGCCCGGGACACCGGGTTCGAGGCGGCGGCGTAAGCGGCTGCGGCCCGTCGCGCGAAGTGGCTCAGGGCGGCTGCGGGGCAAGCCCGCCGGCCGCCCGGCCGCTGTGGCGAGACCGGCGGCCGCCCGGCCGCTGTGGCGAGACCGCCGACCGACCAGCCGCTGTCGGGAGACCGCAGGCCGTCGGCCAGGGGGCGCGGGTGCGCCGCGGTCCGGCCCGGCTGGCCGGTGCCGGGCTGCGCGTCCACAGGTGAGGCGTTCACGGGGGCACGGGGCCACGGTCCTGTCGGGCACGGGATGCGCGATCGGCGGCCGCGCGGGATGCTGAGTGCCGGCCACGGGTGTTCGGTAAGGCTTGGGACCGGTGTGACGCGGCGGCGTGGCTGTGAGGGCCCATGCCACCGGCGTACGCCGGGTGGCGCAAGTCCGCGCGAACAATGGCGGTACAACGCCGCTTCAACCGAGAAGACCGGGGGAACAAGACTTCAGGGCACGGGAGTTCGGGCCCGCCGAACCCCGAAGCCCTTCGCGAGAGCCACCAGAAACCACGTCCCGACGCAATCCCCCCCCGGCGCCGGGACTCTCCCCGAGCCGGGTTCCGGCGCCTATCCCCCCAGGTGCCGGGACCCGGCTCGCTTCTTTGAGGCCGGTCTCCGTGCGGGGATCGCACCTCCGTGGGGACGCTTCTCCGGCGGCGTATGCGGAGGGTGGAGCCTTTACGCGGAGGGGTGTAGCCCCGCGTCTGCGGAGGGGAGGGACTCCGCGTGAGCGGAGGGCGCCGATGCGCGAGCATGATGAAAGGGCGGGGCACCCCGTACCTGAACCCCGGGGTGGCCCGCCTGGATGGCAGATTTTGCCACATGGGCATAGCCTGCCGATGTGACAAGCTCCACCCCCGCACCGCCGCCCTCGCCCGGTAACCCGCCCGCCAACCCTTCGCTGACCGAACGGCGCAAAGCGGCGACCAGGATGGAGATCGCCCGGGCGGCGGCCGGCCTCTTCGTGAGCCGCGGCCTGAAAGCCACCCGTGCGGAGGACATCGCCCAGGCAGCCGGCGTCGCCCCGCGGACCTTCTACCGGTACTTCGCCACCAAGGAGGAGGCCGTCGCCCCCCTCTACGCGGCCGGTGCCCAGCGCTGGGCGGAGGCGGTGCGCGAGTCCCCGGCGGAGTTGGCGCTGCCGGAGGCGCTGCAGCACGCCGTACGGAGCACCTTGACGCCCGGCGTCGGTATCTCGGCGGCCTCATGGGAGTGGGTCCGCACGCTGATCCGACTGGCGACGAGCAGTCCGGCCCTGGGCAAGGTCTGGGCCGAGGTCTGCCGTGCCTCGGAGGGGACGCTCGCGGAGATCCTGGCGACCCGTACCGCACGGTACGACAACGTTGCCGGGCCTGCTCCCGCTCCCGCGCCCACTCCCGCCCCCGACACCGCCCCCGCCTCGACGTCCGCCCAGGCCACCGGTGCTGAGACCCCGTCCGTCACCACCCTCACCCCCACCCCGCACCAACGCTTCGCCGCGGCGGTCGCGAGTGCCGCCGTCAGGATGGCCGTGGAGAGCTGGGCGATGACGGACAGCCCGGCGAGCGACCCCCAGGGCCCGGCAGAGCTGGCGCTGCGGAATCTCGAGGCGCTGCGGGGGTTCCGGTGGTCGGAACGGGAGACGGAGGGGCAGGACCTGGGCGAGAAGGGGCGACCGGGCGAGGAATGAGAGCGAGCGGGGGGAGTGGGAGCGAGCGGGGGAGGAGTGGGAGCGAGCGGGGGGAGTGGGAGCGAGCGGGGGAGGAGTGGGAGCGAGCGGGGGACGAGTGGGAGCGACCGGGGGACGAGTGAGAGGGGGCGCTCAGCGGGAGGGGGCGCGGTGAGGACCGTCCCTTCACGCCCCGGCGCTTCGCCGCCCGGTGAGGCCGGCGCCCCCGGCCCTGGTCAGTCGCCCGCCCAGCTCCCGTACGCACTCCGCGAGCTCACCCGGCCCTCGCACCGAGAACTCACACCCCACCATGACCAGCCGCACCGCCAGCCACTCCACCGGATCGCCGGTGACCCCGCGCAGCGAACACCTGCCCGCGTCGCCCTCGTCCTCCACCGGACGCCCGAACAGCGCCGGCAGCCGCCCCGCCACGACGTGCGCCGGAGCCGCGAACGCGACCTCGAACTCGTACGTCTCCTGCCGCCGGTGGATGGACTGCCGCAGGTACTCGGCGGCGTCGCCCTCCGGCACCTCCCGGGGAGCGAACCGTGCGCCGGTGGCGAACGGCTCGCTGACCCGGTCGACGCGGAACGTGCGCCAGTCCTGCCGTTCGAGGTCGTACGCGACCAAGTACCACCGGCGTCCCGTGGACACCAGCCGGTACGGCTCGGTCAGCCGGCGGGTCTCGGTCCCGTCCTTGGCCCGGTAGGCGAACCGCAGCCGCTCCCGCCCGGCCACCGTCGAGGCCATCACGGTCAGTGTCTCGGGTGCGATGCTCGCCCCGTCTCCGCTGGTCAGCGGCGTGGTCGCGGCCTGGAGGGTGGAGACCCGGTGCCGTAGCCGGGAGGGCAGCACCTGTTCCAGTTTCGCCAGCGCGCGCACCGACGCCTCGTCCACGCCCTCCAGCGCGTGCCCGGCGCCCGCGCGCAACCCGATCGCGATCGCCACCGCCTCCTCGTCGTCGAGGACGAGCGGCGGCATGGCCTTGCCGGCGACGAGCCGGTATCCGCCGTCCGAGCCCTTGGTCGCCTGCACGGGATACCCGAGCTCGCGCAGCCGGTCGATGTCCCGCCGGACCGTGCGGCGGGAGACCCCGAGCCGGCCGGCGAGCTCGCCGCCGGGCCATTCGCGGGGCGTCTGGAGGAGGGAGAGGAGCTGCAGCAGCCGTGCCGGAGTGTCCGTCGTCATGTCGTCGAGCATGCCCGACCACTAGGACATGATCTGACCTAATGCGCTCCTATGTTCGGGACATGACCTCCACCGAAGCCAATTCCGGCGGGCAGTCCGCCACAGGTGACCGTCGCCGCTGGTTCGCCCTCGCGATCGTGATGACCGCGGCCTTCATGGACCTCGTCGACGTCACGATCGTCAACATCGCCATCCCCGCCATCCAGCGGGACGCCGGTGCCTCCTTCAGCCAGATCCAGTGGATCACCGCCGGGTACGCGCTCGCCTTCGCCGCGGGCCTGATCACGGGCGGTCGCCTCGGCGACATCCACGGCCGCAAGCGCCTGTTCCTCATCGGCATCGGTGGCTTCACCGTCGCGTCCGCGCTGTGCGGCTTCGCCGCGAACCCCGAGATGCTCGTCGCCTCCCGGATTCTCCAGGGCGGCATGGCGGCGCTGATGGTCCCGCAGGTGCTGTCGATCGTGCACGCCACCTTCCCGGCACACGAGCGGGGGAAGGTGTTCGGGCTCTTCGGCGCGGTCGTGGGGCTGGGCGCCGTCTCCGGTCCGCTGCTCGGCGCGCTGCTCACCGAGTGGAACCTGTTCGGGCTCGAGTGGCGGCCCATCTTCCTCATCAACCTGCCCGTCGGCATCGCCGGCCTGATCCTCGGCAGCCGTTTCATCACCGAGTCGCGCGCGCCGAAGGCGCTCAAGCTGGACCTCGTCGGCGTCGTCCTCGTGACGCTGGGCCTGCTGATGCTGCTGTACCCGCTCACCCGCGGCCGCGAGCTGGGCTGGCCGCTGTGGGGCCACCTCTCGATGGTCGGCGCCCTCGGCGTCTTCGGGGCGCTCGTCGCGTACGAGAAGCGCAAGGGCGCGCGTGACGGCTCCCCGCTGATCGAGCTCTCCCTCTTCCGGGTGAAGAGCTTCGCTGCCGGCATCGCGGTGCAGACCGTCTTCGGCGTCGGCCTGGGCGTCTTCTTCCTCGTCTGGACGCTGTACATGCAGATCGGTCTGGGCTGGAGCGAACTGCGCGCCGGTCTCACGGGGGTGCCGTTCTCGCTCGCCGTCTCGACGGCCGCGGGTCTGTCGGTGCAGAAGCTGGTGCCGCGCTTCGGCCGCAAGGTGCTCCAGGCGGGCGCGCTCACCATGGCCGCGGGCGTCCTTCTCTACCTGTGGGAGTCCGAGCGGTACGGCCTCGGCATCGCACCCTGGCAGATGGCGCTCCCGCTGGTCGTGATGGGCGTCGGCATGGGCCTGATCGTCGCCCCGCTGACGGACGCGGTGCTCTCCGAGGTGCCGCGCTCCCACGCCGGTTCGGCGTCCGGGCTCATCAACACCGTGCAGCAGATGGGCAACGCGCTCGGCCTCGGCCTGGTGTCCGTCGTCTTCTTCGGGCGGATCGGCGACCGGCTCACCCCGGCCGAGGTGGGCCCGGAGTACGCCGACGCATTCCAGTACGCGCTGGGGTGGGTGGCCGCGGTGATGGGCGCCATCTTCCTGCTGATGTTCGCCCTGCCGAAGCGCCCGGCGCAGCATGTGGAGGGGGCGGGGGAGCAGCCCTCCGAGCGAGGCGCCGTCGCCGACGAGCGGCAGCCCGAGCCCGTGGGCTGATCGATTCGGAACGATTCTCCGGAGGGGCCCGGCATCTTCCCAGGTGCCGGGCCCCTCGGCTGTGTCCTGAACAGGTGGGCCGACCGGTGGGCCGACCGGTGGGCCGACCGGTGGGCCGACCGGTGAGCTGACTGGAAAGTCCGTTCATGCCCGGATGGGGCCCGAACCTGTTTACTTCCTGGACATGTGGGCGTAGCCTCCAAGGAGAAACCACAAGTTCGGGCATGCTCGGGCACGGTCCCGGACATGAGTCGGAGGCCCGCCGGGCATGGGCGGGCGTCGGTCGGGCATCGGTCGGAGGCGAGCGGACATGTACGCACCGGAGCGGCAGCAGGAGATCCTGCGGCTCGCCCGCGACGGCGGCCGGGTGGACGTCCTGTCGCTGGCCGAGGAGTTCCAGGTCACGGCGGAGACCATCCGCCGGGACCTGAAGGCCCTCGACCGCGCCGGCCTCGTCCGGCGGGTGCACGGCGGTGCCATACCGGTCGGACGCCTGGACTTCGAGCCGGACCTCGCCGAACGGGAGAGCACCTCCGCCGACGAGAAGGACCGCATCGCCAAGGCCGCCCTCACCGAGCTGCCCACCGAGGGCACGGTGATCCTCGACGCCGGTACGACGGTCGCCCGCCTGGCCGCCGCGCTTCCCCTGGAGGCCTCGCTCACCGCCGTCACGCACTCCCTGCCCATCGCGGCCCGCCTCGCGGACCACCCCGGCATGCAGCTCCACCTCGTCGGGGGACGGGTACGCCACCGTACGCGCGCCGCCGTGGACGCCTGGGCGCTGCGCGCGTACGGCGAGATCCGCGCCGACGTCCTCTTCGTCGCCGCGAACGGCTTCTCCGCCGAGCACGGACTGACCACGCCCGACCTGGCCGAGGCGGCCGTCAAGCGCGCGGCGATCGCCGCCGCCCGCCGAGTGGTCCTGCTCGCCGACTCCTCCAAGCACGGCCAGGAGCACTTCGCCCGCTTCGGCGACCTGAGCGACGTGGACCTGCTGATCACCGACAGCGGGCTGATCCCCGACGACGCGGCCGCCATCGAGCGCGGCGGCACGGAAGTAGTACGCGCATGATCCTCACCGTCACCCCCAACCCGTCCCTCGACCGCACCTACGAGGTCCGCGCCCTGACGCGCGGCGAGGTCATCCGCGCCGAGACCGAGCGCATGGACCCCGGCGGCAAGGGCGTGAACGTCTCGCGGGCCGTCGCCGCCGCCGGACGGCGCACGGTCGCCGTCCTGCCCCTGGGTGGTGCGCCGGGCAAGCTCGTCGCCGACCTGCTGGACGCGCAGGGCATCGAGGTCGCGCCGGTCCCGATCGCCGGATCCACCCGCTCGAACATCGCGCTGGCCGAGTCGGACGGGGCGCTCACGAAGATCAACGCGCCGGGGCCCGAGCTGTCGGCCGCCGAGCAGGAACTGCTGCTGGAGACGGTGCGCGAGCAGTCGCGCGAGGCGGACTGGATCGCCTGCTGCGGCAGCCTTCCGCGGAGGCTCGCGCCGTCCTGGTACGCCGATGTGGTCGCGCGGGCGCACGCCGGGGGCGCGCGGATCGCGCTGGACACCTCGGGTCCGGCACTGCTGGAGGCGCTGCGCGCGCGGCCCGACGTGGTGAAGCCGAACGCCGAGGAGCTCGCGGAGGCCGTCGGCCGCCCCCTGGCGACCGTGGGCGACGCGGTGAAGGCGGCCGAGGAACTGCGTGAGATGGGCGCGCGTGCCGTGCTCGCGAGCCTGGGCGCCGACGGCCAGATCCTCGTGGAGGACGCGGGCACCTGGTTCGCGTTCGCGCGGGTCGAGGCCGTCCGCAGCAACGTGGGGGCGGGCGACTCCTCCCTCGCCGGCTTCCTCGTCGCCGGCGGCAGCGGCCCGCAGGCGCTCGCCTCCGCCGTCGCGCACGGCGCGGCCGCCGTCCAGCTGCCCGGCAGCGTGATGCCGACCCCGGCCGACCTGGACCCGGCGGCGGTGACGGTCACGGCGGAGGTGCCGGTGGACCGCGAACTGAAGGAGTCGGTGTCATGACCGTCCGCGCGCTCCCCGAGACGCTCACCGCACCGGACCGAGGACCGGCGAACCGAAGGTGGTCGGCGGACTTCAGGTCGACGAACTCCAGGTCGGCGCGTCCTAGGCCGGTGGACCGTGAGACGCCGGACCCGGAGTCACCGGCCCGTGAGCGGCGGGGCGCCCCGTTACTCGCCGCGCGGGACGGTCGGCAGGGCACCCTGAGCCGCTCCGCCGACCTCGCCGGACCACGCAGGCGGGGCTTCCCCGATCCCGCCCCCGTGAGCCCGGACTCCGCGGGCCGTGTCTGCGCCGGCCCCGCCACCGCCGGCCCCGGTGCCCCGGCACCATCCCCCACCACCCCCGTCCCCTCCCCCGCCCACCCCACGCTCCGGGCGATACGCGTGCGAAGGAGCCCGCGATGAGTGACATGATCACCGCGGATCTGGTCGACCTCGACCTGTCCGCCGACACCAAGGAAGCGGCGGCGCGATCCCTCGCCGAGCGCATGGTGGCCCAGGGCCGGGTGACCGACCTGGAGGGCTTCCTCGCCGACGTGTCCGCCCGCGAGGCCCAGATGCCGACCGGGCTCGACGGCGGCATCGGCATCCCGCACTGCCGCAGCGCCCACGTCACCGAGCCGACGCTCGGCTTCGGGCGCAGCGCCGCCGGCATCGACTTCGGCGCCCCGGACGGCCCCGCCGACCTGATCTTCCTGATCGCCGCCCCGGCCGGCGCCGACGACGCCCACCTGACGATCCTGTCCTCGCTGGCCCGCCAGCTGATGAACGCCGAGTTCACCGACGCGCTGCGGTCGGTGGACGACGCGGCGGCCGCGGCGGCGCTGATCCGCGGGGACGAGGAACCGGCCGGTGCCGAGGGCACCCCCGAGGACTCCGTGGCGGTGTCGGCGGCGGCCTCCGCCGACACCGCCACGGCCACCACCGCGGCCCCGGCCGGTGAGGACGCCTCCCAGGAGAGCGCCGCCGGCGCTGGCGCCTCCCTGGAGAGCGCCGGTGAGGACGCGCGCCCCTTCCGCGTCGTCGCCGTCACCTCCTGCCCGACCGGTATCGCCCACACCTACATGGCGGCCGAGTCCCTGGAGAACGCCGGCCGTGAGGTGGGCGTCGAGGTGGTCGTCGAGACGCAGGGCTCGGCCGGCTTCACCCGGCTCGACCCGGCCGTCATCGCCGCCGCGGACGGCGTGATCTTCGCTCACGACGTCCCCGTGCGCGACAAGGACCGCTTCGCCGGCAAGCCCACCGTGGACGTCGGCGTGAAGGCCGGCATCAACCGGCCCGCGGCGCTGATCGCCGAGGTACGGGGCAAGGCCGAGCGCGGTGAGGTGACGTCGGGGGCGCCCGCCGGCTCCGGCACGCCGGTCGAACGCGCGGGCGACTCCACCGAGGGCTACGGCACCAAGCTCCGCAAGTGGCTGATGTCCGGCGTCAGCTACATGGTCCCGTTCGTCGCCGCGGGCGGTCTGCTCATCGCCCTCGGTTTCGCGATCGGCGGCTACCAGATCAACAAGGCCCCCTCGGTCATGGAGCACTTCGCGTGGACCCAGGCCGACAGCTGGGGCGCGCTGTTCTTCCAGATCGGCGCCGCCGCCTTCGGCTTCCTCGTCCCGGTCCTGGCCGGCTACATCGCCTACGGCATGGCGGACCGGCCCGGCCTCGTCCCCGGCTTCGTCGGCGGGGCCATCTCGCTCACCATCAACGCGGGCTTCCTCGGCGGTCTGGCGGCCGGTCTGATCGCCGGCGGTGTGGTGATGGCGATCCAGAAGGTCAACATCCCGGTCGCGCTGCGCGGCATCATGCCGGTGGTGGTGATTCCGCTGGTCTCCTCGGCGATCGTCGGGTTCCTGATGTTCGTCGTCATCGGCAAGCCCATCGCCTCCGCCCAGAAGGGCATGACCGACTGGCTGAACGGCCTCACCGGCTCCAACGCCATCCTCCTCGGCGCCCTGCTCGGCCTGATGATGTGCTTCGACCTCGGCGGCCCCGTCAACAAGGTCGCGTACACCTTCGCCACGGCCGGCATCGCGGTGGCGGCCCCGAGCGACTCGGCGATGAAGATCATGGCGGCCGTGATGGCGGCCGGCATGGTCCCGCCGCTGGCGATGGCCCTCGCCACGACGGTCCGCGGCAAGCTCTTCACGCAGACCGAGCGCGAGAACGGCAAGGCCGCCTGGGTCCTGGGCGCCTCCTTCATCTCCGAAGGCGCGATCCCGTTCGCCGCCGCCGACCCGCTGCGCGTGATCCCCTCCGCGATGGCCGGCGGCGCCGTCACCGGCGCCCTGTCGATGGCCTTCGGCGCCACCCTGCGCGCCCCGCACGGCGGCATCTTCGTGGTCCCGCTGATCGGCAACCCGCTCCTGTACCTGGTCGCCATCGCGGCCGGCGTGTGCGTCACGACCGCCCTGGTCGTCGTCCTCAAGGGCCTGCGCAAGCCGGTCCCCGGCGCCACGGCCCCCGGGCCGGAGAGCGGCGCGGCCGCGGCGACGGCGGAGCGGAAGCAGCCGGTGGCGGCGTAGCGGCGAGCGGGCTGGTTCCTGATGGAGCGGCCGGTCGCATCCTCGCAGAACGGGGACGCGACCGGCCGCTCGTCCTCCTGTCGCCCCGTACGCCGGTCACGGACCATTCGCGCGGGATGGTGCATGGGTGCGGCCTGCACCACCTGCGAGATACGTCACGGTCCGGGCTCGCAGTCCCGGACCGTGATGTCTACTGACCGCATGCCTGAGCACCTCTCGATCCGCCGCCTGGCGGCCGGCGCCGCCGCCCTCGCCCTGGTCTGCGCCGCCTGGCCGGCAGGCCGGGCCCGCGTCCTGCGCCGTGGCGGCCCTCACGGCACGGGCGCACGGGGTCCCGCGGCGGACGGACTGGGCTCCGGGGCGGGCGTACCGTGCCGGGGCGCCGGAGCCCGCCCCTTCGGAGCGGGCGCCCGGCTGCGCTTCCGCGGCGCCTTGCGGACCGTCCGCGACGCCTTCCGGCCCGCGCGTGACGCCCTCCGGCCCGCCCGCGGCGCGCTGGGAAACTTCCACGGCGTGTTCCGTGAGGCGTTCCGTCCCTTGAACGGCTCCCTCGCCGCCGTCCCGCGCCAACGCCAGGTCGGCCCGCACCGGGAGGCCGTGGAACTGACCCCCGAGGAGAGGGCCGCCTTCGCGGGCCTCGTCCGCCGACTCGGCGGCAGCCACTGACCGTAGGCCCGCCGCGCACCACAGCCGACGGGTCGTGGGCAGACGTGCGCGCGGGATAACGGTCCGCACTCGGCGGCATCGGCTCGCATACGGCCTGTACTCGGAGCGATCCCGGACGCGTGTGGGCCACCCACGCTCGGGGGTACCTCCGTTCGGGGCACCTGCGCGCAGGAGCCCGATTGTGCGCAGAAGGCCCCTCTGGCTCAGGAGTCCCGGCTGTGCGCAGAAGACCCGGTCGGCTCAGAGTCCCGGCCGTGCGCAGAAGACCCGCAGGCTCAGGAGTCCCGGCTGTCCGCAGGAGGCCCGGCTGTGCTCAGGACACCTGTGCCGCCCGCCGCTCCATCGCTTCCCGGGCCGCGGCCTCCGACGGATACACCTCGCACATGTGCCGCCCGTCGGGCGTCGCCGTGTGCTCGACCTCCCACAGGGAGATCTCCTGGCCGTCGCGGAGCAGGAAGGCGTGCTCGTAGAGCGCGAAGCCCAGGCCGATGCGGCCCGCGCGGCACGGGCGCCCGAAGGCCTGGGTGATCTGGTGCGCGAACGCCGTCCTGAGCAGCCTGGCCGTGTCCGGGCCGGGCCGGTCGGCGTTCTCCGCGCGACGCAGCAGCCGGCGCGCGTGGTCCGCCGAGTCGTCCGGCACGTACACGTGCCGGGGCGCGGGGACCGGCGCCAACTGCACCAGCACCGGCAGCTCGAAGTCGGGCCCGTCCGGCGGCAGCGGCAGCCGGGCCGTGGCCGCGCGCAGCTCCTCCTCGTCGACGTACACCTCGCACTGCGGCTCGCTGCCCGGCTCGGGGTTGTGGACGAGCTCCCACAGGGTGAGCGCGGAGCCGTCGGCCAGCAGCCAGGTGTGCCGGTACGTCTCGCGGTGCAGCCCCGCACTGTGGTGCGCGGAGTGCAGCGAGCTGTCGTGCGCGAGCGCGCAGTCGAGCCGCCTTATCGTCTCGTCGGGCAGCTCGAACGAGTTCAGGGCGCGACCGAGGAGCCGCGCGAGGTGCTCCTCCGGAGTCTCGGGCGACTCGGCTGGTTCGTGCGCTGCCGTCTCGTACGGAACGCTCAAGGTTTCTCCCGGCGTTGCTGCATGTCACCTTGTGGGTGCATACCGTAGCCCCTCGGTCGGACATCATGTCCGGGAACCGAGAAAACGTACGCCGGGAAAACGCGCGGGCCGCACGGGATGTTCCCGCACGGCCCGAGGATGCGTCAGAAATCGCCGGTCAGAGGCTCGTCCCGCCGAAACGGGACGACCCCCCCGTCATTCGGCGCTCCCCGCGGTCCACTCGCTCCAGGCCATGTTCCACCCGTTGAGGCCGTTGTCCGCAGCCACCGTCTCGTCGGGGGAGTTCTTGACGATCACCACGTCGCCGATGAGCGAGTTGTCGTAGAACCACTTGGCGGGGGTGTCGCCCTGGGCGCCCCGTACGTCCGCGAGCCCGACGCAGCCGTGGCTGGTGCCCTCGCGGCCGAACGGCGGATTGCCCTTGTTGTACCAGTAGTTGCCGTGGATGAAGGTGCCGGACCGCGTCAGGCGCATCGCGTGCGGCACGTCCGGGATGTCGTACTCCCCACCCAGTCCGACCGTCCGGCTGTTCATGCGCGTCTGCGTGAACTTCTCCGAGATCACCATCTGGCCGTTGTAGGTGGTGTGCTGGGCGCTCCCCGACGAGATCGGCACGGTCTTCAGCGTCTGCCCGTCCCGCACCACGGTCATGGTCTGCGTGCCGACGTCGACCGTCGAGACCTGTGAACGCCCGACGGTGAAGGTCACCGTCTTCTTCTGGACGCCGTAGACGCCGTTCGCGCCCTCCACGCCGTCCAGGTCGATCTTCATCGTGACCTTGGAGCCGGCCTTCCAGTACTCCTGCGGCCGGAAGTCGAGCCGCTGCGAGCCGAACCAGTGCCCGACCACCTGCTGCCCACTGCTGGAGGTGACCGTGATGTGCGACTGCACGGCCTTCCTGTCGCTGATCACCTTGTCGAAGGTGAACGACACGGGCATCCCGACACCTACCGTCGTGCCGTTGTCCGGCGTGTACGTGCCGATGAAGCTGTTGGCCGGCGTGACGGTGGTGAAGAGGGAGTTGGCGGCGGCCGTCCGGCCGTCGTCGTCCTTCGCGGTCGCCGATATCCGGTACTTCGTCCCCCGCTCCAACTGCTCCTTCGGCTTCCAGCTCTTACCGTCGGCCGACAGCGCCCCCGGCACGGACTCCCCGGTTCCCGCCACCGTCATCGTCACACCGGTGAGCCTGCCGTCGCTCACCTTCACGCCGGTCGTGTTGATCGACGCGCCCGTCGAGCCGTCCTCGGCCGAGATGACGATCTTCGCGGTGGACGTCCTGGCCCTGTCCTTGCCGCCCTTGTCGTCCTCGTTCCCGGCCTTGGCGCTCCCACCGCAGGCGGTCAGGCTCAGGGCGCCGACCATCAGGACGGCACAGGCCCCCAGTGCGCGCCGCGCTGCTATGTCCGGCGTTGTCACGGGCTGCTCCAGCTTCATGTGATTGTGTGTGGTCCGCTCCAGTACGTGGAGGAAGAGGAGCCTGCGCCGGGCAAGGTTCCCGCCGTGCGCGGCGGACGCCACCACGTGACAGAACCGGGACAATCACGCACGCCGACGTGACCTTCGGGCCTCATCGGGCCCCACCGGGCGCTTGAAGCACCCTGCCGCCCGGTGAGGACAACACCGCTCTCCTGGGCGCCGTGATACCCCGGCCCACAGGCGTCACAGCGCCCTGCCGTCCTGGTGCTACGACACTCCGGCTCTCCGAGTGCCAGAACACATTTCCCGTCCGTCCGTCATGGCGCCGCGCCCTCCGTGCGCCGTGCCCCCCAGCCCTCCGGCGGCCCGTCCGCCCCTTCACCTCCCCCCGTACAGCTCCGTGTACGACGGCCAGACCCCGCCCGCCCCCTCCACCGACTCCGCCGCCCGCACCGCCCGGACGATCGCGCGGGTCACCACGTCAGCGCCCGACGCGAGGACGTCGTTCAGCGCGAGCGGGTGCTCGGGGGCGAGCCGGCGTGTGCCCGTCGCCAGCGTGAACACCGTGTCCCCGTCGTGGAGCAGGTGCACCGGCCGCACCGCGCGGGCGATGCCGTCGTGCGCCGTGCCCGCCAGCTTCTGCGCCTGCGCCTTCGTCAGGTCGGCGTCGGTGGCGACCACCGCGAGCGTGGTGTTCAGAGGAGCCGGCGCGTTTCTCGCCGCGCTCTCGGCGAGGCGCCGGCGCGCGGCGTCGTGCACGCGCGCCTCGGGGTACTCCACGCGCCCCTGGAACAACTCCCCGTACAACACGCCCGTCCCGGGGTCCAGCACCGACCCCACCGCGTTGGCCACGACGAGCGCGGCCACGGTGATCCCCGAGTCGAGCACGGTGCCGGCGGTGCCGACCCCGCCCTTCAGCGGCCCGACGGCGGCACCCGTGCCGGCGCCCACGCAGCCCTCCGGGACCCGCGCGTCCGGCTCGCTCGCCGCGGCGGCCTCGACCGCGGCCCTGCCGGTCGCCGCGTCCGGGCGGGCCCGGAAGTCGCCGCCCCGCCCCAGATCGAAGACGCAGGCGGCGGGCACCACCGGGACGACGTGGGCGGGGTCCGGGCCGACGGGCACCCCGCGCCCCCGCTCCTCCAGCCAGGCCATCACGCCCGACGCCGCGTCCAGCCCGTAGGCGCTGCCGCCCGTCAGCACGATCGCGTCCACGCGCTGCACGACATTGCGCGGGTCGAGGGCGTCGGTCTCCTTCGTGCCGGGGCCGCCGCCGCGCACGTCCACGGCGGCGACCGCCCCTCCCTCGGGCGCGAGGACGACCGTGGTGCCGGTGAGCCAGCCGTCACCGGTGCGCGTGGCGTGGCCCACCCGCATGCCGGCGACATCCGTCAGAGCGTCAAGTGTCATGGGGCCCAGTCTCGACCAGCGTGCCGCCGCGGGCGGCGAGGTCACACCGTCGTGCCCGCCGCGGGCGACGCGCTCGCCCGCGCGGTCCTGCGGGCCGTCAGCGCCGTCCCGGTCGCCACCGCCAGCGCCGCGACCAGGCCGGTCGCGAGGACCGCCCACTCGCCGAGGAAGGTGCAGCAGATCACCAACAGCGCCGTGGCCGGCAGGACGAGCTGCTGGGTGAGACCCACTTTGAAGTGGCGCACGTGCAGCGCCCACACGGTGAGCAGGAAGAGCGCGGTCGGCAGGGTGACCGCGGCCGACGCGGCGAGCGTGGACAGGTGGGCCTTGCCGATCGCCTGCTCGACCGCCACCTCCAGGCCCGCGCCGATCGCCGCCGCCGAGGCGAAGACGACGTAGTGGCCGTAGCCCCACACGAACGCCTGCTTGCTGGTGCGCAGATGGCCGTGGATCGGCACAGCGAAGTAGATCCACCAGGCGCAGAAAATGATCAGGAGGCCGCCCGCGGCGATCGGCAGCAGTTCGTCCAGGGAGCGGCTCTCGTCGATACCGGACTGCACGGCGACCGTGGCCGCGGCGATCGTCTCGCCCAGCACGATGATCGTCAACAGTCCGTAGCGCTCCGCGATGTGGTGGGGATGCCAGGCGGTCGAATGGTCCTTCTCCGCGACGAGCGGCACACACATCTCCAGCAGCGCCATCACGAGGAACAGCCAGTACCTGCCGCCTTCGGGAAGCAGCAACAGCCCCAGCCAGCCGACCTGGCAGAGCACCACGCCGCCGGCGTAGCGCAGCGCCATGGTCCTCTCCGGACCCTCGCTCGACCGCGCGGCGCGCAGCCACTGCGTGGTCAAGGCCAGCCGCATGATGATGTAGCCGAGGGTGACGGCCAGGAAGTCGTGGTCCTCGAACGCCCGGGGCACCCCGGCCGCGAGAACCAGGACGCCGGCGATCTGGATCAGCGTGACGACTCGGTACAGGACGTCGTCGTTGTCGTACGCCGAGGCGAACCAGGTGAAGTTCATCCAGGCCCACCAGATGGCGAAGAAGACCATCGCGTAGCTGGCGATGCCCTCGCCCGTGTGGGACTCGGCGACGGCGTGCACCAGTTGGGCGCCCGCCTGGGCGATGGCCACGACGAAGCAGAGATCGAAGAAGAGCTCGAGCGGTGAGGTGACCCGGTGGGCCTCCGCGCGCCCGCGCGCGGTGAGCCTGCGCAGGGGTTTCGCGTTGCCCGGGGTGCCGGAGGGTGAGGGCGGCGGAGGGGGACTGGTCGTCATGGGACCCAGCACAGCAGACAGGAGGGGGAACTTCTTGTCGGGGGGTGCACGGGGTTGTCGGGCCGGCGGGCGGATGTGGGCCGGTGGGCGGCCATCGCAGCGCCCCGGGTGTCGCGGCCTGAGGAGCCCCGGCCGGGCCGACCCCGGGGCCGTACCCTGGACGCATGAGTACCCCCTCCGCCCCCGAGCCGCGCGAGCCGAAGGCCGCGCTGATCTTCGACGACCCGCTGGACCAGCAGTCCTCGGACGACACGGACCGTGGGTGGGGCGAGCGACCGGCGACCGGAGGCGACAGCGCGGCCGACCTCAGGCGCTTCCTCGACGAGAAGCCGCCCCACCACATCTGAACTACGGCGCGTCGTGCCCTGAGCCACGCTGCGCCACGAGCGCGTCGCGGATCTCCTTGAGCACTTCCAGCTCGGTCACCGCGACGACCTCCTGCGTGCCCTCCCGGGCCTTCCTGCGCGCCTCCTGCTTGGCCAGGTACCTCGCCATGGGCAGCACCATCAGGAAGTAGACGACCGCCGCGGTGATCACGAAGGTGAGCGTGGCGCCCAGGACGGAGCCCCACAGGATGCGGACGCCCGTCGCGCTGTCGCCCGTGCCGGTGCAGGGACCCTTCAGGCAGGAGCTGTAGCTGTCCAGGTTCTTGGTGCCGAACGCTCCGACCAGCGGGTTGATGATGCCCTTCACCACCGAGTTGACGATGTTCGTGAAGGCCGCGCCGATCACCACCGCCACCGCCAGATCGACGACGTTCCCGCGCATCAGAAAGGCCTTGAAGCCCTGCCAGACGCTCGGTTCCTTCTTGTTCTCGGTCACCTCGGGGACACTCCTCGCTTGCACAGGATGGGGAACGAACAGCTCCGCAACCTACGTCAGCGCGACACGGGCGTGTCCAATCCAGGCGCAGCAAGGCGGCAGTTGACAGCGGACCGCGCAGAAGGCGGACGACGGGGCTCACCACAGCGTCACCGCCAGCCGGGCCGTCGCGCTCGCGCCCGCCAAGCGCGCCGCGGTCGACGGGGGAACCGACAACACGACCAGCGCGCCGCCGTCGACCGCACCGGGCAGACCGGCCTCACCGGCCACGTCGACTCCACCGGCCACCTCGACTCCACCGGCCGTGTCGGCTTCACCGGTCACGTCGGCCGTGCCGTCCGGCGCGCTCGCCCCGAGCCCGCCGAGACCGCCGGGCCCTCGGTCCAAGGGTTCCGGCACCCTTGTCACGAGCGCCTTGCGCGCCACCACACGGGCCTCGCCGCCCGCCGCCGTCTGCTCGGCCGCGATGACGTCGACCCGGTCACCGGGCCGCAACAGCCGTACGGTGGCCGCGTCGGCGATCCGCACCGGAGCCTCGACGGCCTCGGCGGTCGGACGACGTCGCACGGGCTCGCCCGTGGACGACGGCCCGCGCACGTGCCCGTCGCCGGCGGGATGCCCGCGGGCCCGTCCGGCGGCGTCACCCGGGCCCGCCGCCACGAGAGCGGCGGCGGTGACGGCCAGGCCGAGCGCGAGGGCACGCCTGCGGCTGCGTACGAGTCGCCGCAGCTGATACCGCCCGCCGCGGACGCGCACGGGAGCGAACTGCGGCACCTCGCACGGGGCGGGGGCGTCCGCGCCGGGCGGACGCGGGACGGACGGAAAAGGGGAGAGGGACACGGGTTCACCACCTGCGACGAGGGATCGGCTTGCGAAGCCACGATGAGCCTTCGCGCCGCCGCCCGCAGGAGCCGGTGGACCACCAGCCGGTTGTGGACAACTCCCTCACCCGAACGATGAGTTCCGTGTCCGCGCAGGCCCGCCGACGGTTCCTAGGCCGACCGACCGACCGACCGACCGACCTACCGACCGGTCGATCGTGCCGGGTCGGCGGAAGGCCGGGGCCTGCGCTGAGGCTGGGGTCGCCGCGCCGCCTGCCTTCTATACCGGCGCCGTCGCGCCGCCTGCCGTTGTGCTGTCCGCCGCCAAGCGGGTCTCACCGCACCGCCGCCCGGGGGTTTCTCCCCGCCCCACGCCCGCTACGGCAGAGCAGACCGCCGCCCCCGAAACCGGGGAAGCCGCGCCGCCTGCCTCAGGCCTCCGAAGCCGGTGCCGCCGCGCTGTCTGCCTCCGGCCGCCTGTGCCGAGGCTGGAGGTCGCCGCGCCGCCTGCCTCCGAAACCGGGGCGGCAGCGCTGTCCGCAGCCGAGCCGATGCCACCGCACCGCCGTCCGAGGGCTTCCACCCCGCCTGCCCGCAAGCTGCCTGCAAGCCGGGTCTTCGCTCCCGCCCGCCCGGAAGCCGGGTCTTCGCTCCCGCCCGCCCGGAAGCCGGGTCTTCGCTCCCGCCCGCCCGGAAGCCGGGTCTTCGCTCCCGCCCGCCCGGAAGCCGAGGCTTCTCACCCACCCCCCGCTGCGGCCCCCCACCCCCACTACGGCAGAGCAAACCCCGGATTCAAGCCCCCCAGTGCCTTCGTGCACAGGCAGTCCCGCTCATCCGTCGCCGGCAGTGCCGCCACCGCGTCGAACAGCACGCCCCGCAGCCGGTCCACGTTCTCAGCGAACACCCGCAGCACCTCCTCGTGGGAGACGCCCTCGCCGCTCTCGGCGCCCGCGTCCAGGTCGGTGACCAGGTTCAAGGAGGTGTAGCAGAGCTCCAGTTCACGGGCGAGCGCGGCCTCCGGGTGGCCGGTCATGCCCACCACCGACCAGCCCTGCGCCTGGTGCCACAGCGATTCGGCGCGGGTGGAGAACCGCGGGCCCTCGATCACGACCAGCGTCCCGCCGTCCACCGGCTCCCAGTCCCGGCCGCGCGCGGCCTTCAGAGCCGCCGCGCGTCCGACGGGGCAGTAGGGGTCGGCCAGGGACACGTGGACCACGTTGGGCACCGATCCGTCGGGCAGCGGCAGCCCGTCGAAGTACGTCCCCGCCCGCGTCTTCGTGCGGTCGACGAGCTGATCGGGCACGAGCAGAGTGCCGGGCCCGTACTCGGGGCGCAGGCCGCCCACCGCGCACGGGCCCAGGACCTGGCGCACGCCGACGGAGCGCAGGGCCCACAGGTTGGCCCGGTAGTTGATCCGATGGGGCGGCAGATGGTGGCCGCTTCCGTGCCGGGGCAGGAAGGCGACCCGCCGGCCGGCGATCCGGCCGAGGAAGAGGGAGTCGCTGGGTGGCCCGTACGGGGTCTCCACCTGGATCTCGGTCACGTCGTCGAGGAACGAGTAGAAGCCCGAGCCGCCGATTACGCCGATCTCTGCGTTCACCATGACCAGCACAGTAGCCGGAATCGAACACACTCATCTCCCGGCTCCGCAAACACCGGGGACCCCGCCGTCGTACGACGACAGGGCCCCGGGGGAAGGCCTTACGCGGCGGAGGTGCCGGCCGAGGTGCTGGAGGAGCTCGACGACTTCGTGTCCGAGGAGGACGACGAGGTCGAGGTCGAGGACGTCGACGACTTCGAGGACGACGCCGACGAGCTGCTCGACGAGGAGCCGCGGCTGTCGTTGCGGTAGAAGCCGGAGCCCTTGAAGACGATGCCGACCGCGGAGAACACCTTCTTGAGGCGGCCATTGCAGTTGGGGCACTCGGTCAGGGCGTCGTCGGTGAACTTCTGCACCGCCTCGAGGCCCTCGCCGCACTCGGTGCACTGGTACTGGTAGGTCGGCACTGTCTTCCTCCTGGCACTCTCACTCATTGAGTGCTAACGACGATCCATAGTGACGCATTCCCGAGCATCAGTCCACTGCCACCGGCACGCGGTGACCGACGCCACGTGCGACGGTACGTCCTCGAGGGCGTGCCGACAGCCGGGATCGCAGGGCCACCAGGGTCGCCAGCGCCAGGACGGTGCCGCCCATCGGCACCAGGAACCCGGCACCGCCCCAGAGGCGGTCCTCCAGCTGTCCGGCGACGGTGACGGCCGCCGCCTGGCCGAGCGCGACCGCGCCGGTCAGCCAGGTGAACGCCTCGGTGCGGGCGCCGGCCGGAACCAGGCCCTCGACCAGCGTGTAGCCGGTGATCAGCGCGGGCGCGATGCACATGCCGACCAGGAGCCCGAGGCCGGCCAGGAGCGGCACCGAGTGCGCGGCCCACAGGCCGGAGGCGGCCAGGGTCAGCGCGGCGTACCCGACGACCAGGCGGTGCTGCGGGGCCGCCTTCCAGGCGACGGCGCCGCAGACCAGGCCGGAGAGCATGTTGCCGGCGGCGAAGGTCCCGTACAGGACGCCGTTCAGGCCGGGCTCGCCGATCGACTCGGTGAACGCGGCCAGCGACACCTGCATGCCGCCGAAGACGGCGCCGATGCCCAGGAAGGTCACGATCAGCACGCGCACGCCGGGGACGCGCAGGGCGGAGGTGTGCTCCACGCGCGCGTGCCCGTCGACGGCGACGGGCGGCTGCGTGCTCTTGCGCGCGGCGAACAGCAGACCGCCGACGAGGGTCAGCGAGGCCTCCGCGACCAGGCCGGCGGCCGGGTTCACAGCGGTGCACAGGGCGGTCGCCAGCAGCGGGCCGACGACGAAGGTGAGCTCGTCCGTGACGGACTCGAAGGCCGCCGCGGTGGTCATCAGGGGCGAGCCCTTCAGCTTCACGCCCCAGCGGGCGCGCACCATGGGCCCGATCTGGGGGACCGAGGCGCCGGTGGGCACGGCCGCCGCGAACAGGGCCCACAAGGGCGCGTGGGCCAGGGCGAGCGCCGTCAGGGTCAGGCCCGACACCGCGTGCAGCAGCACGCCGGGGATCAGCACCGCGCGCTGGCCGTAGCGGTCCGCGAGCCGCCCGCTGTAGGGCGCGCACAGCGCCATGGAGACGCCGGTGACGGCCGCGGCGGCGCCCGCCGCGCCGTACGAGCCGGTGGTGTGCTGGACGAGGAGCACGATGGAGATGGTCAGCATCGCGAACGGCTGGCGCGCCGCGAAGCCGGGCAGCAGGAACGTCCAGGCGCCGCGGGTGCGCAGCAGCTGTCCGTATCCCGGGCGGGGTGCCGCCGAGTCCTTCGACGGCTCGGAGGTGACCGTGGATGCCACGGCCCGTGCCTTTCTGCCGCCTGGTAGCGCGCCCCCTGGTGAGAGGGCCGGCGCCGAGAGCTGTCCTCTTGCGCTACTGCGGTAGATACCGGCGCCACTGAGGGGGCAGTCCCGGCCGCCATACGGTCGCGCCAGCTCTGCGTCAGGCAGAGTTGGTTCGATCAAGGTGCGCCTTCAGGATACAGGGACCTTGGGCGGGGAACCCTGTGAAAATGAGCACCACGGGCGCCGTCACCTCCGAATCAAGGGGGTGTGAAAAGTGCGAAACCCGCGCTTAACGCCCGCTGCCGTCGCCCGACGCCCCCTGCCGTCGCCCGACGCCCGTCGCCTTCCCTCGGCGCCCGCCACCGCCCCTCGGCGCCCGTCGCCTTCCCTCGGCGCCCGCCACGGTCCCGACGCCCGCCACCGCTTCTCAGGCCGCCACCGCTACTCAGCGCCCGTCGAGGTCTCCCAGCGCCCGTCGCCGTCACCCGGCGCCCGTGGCCGTGTCTCAGCGCCCGCCGCCGTTCATGCCGAGCCAGCCGGCCAGCTTGCCGCCGCGTCCCACGGCGCGCAGTCGGCGTTCGGCCGCGTCACGGACGGGGTCGGTGGCGACGACGAGGAGTTCGTCGCCGCGCCGCAGCACCGTCGTCGGCAGCGGGACGAAGGACTTCCCCTCGCGCACGACGAGGGTGACGGCGGCCCCGGCGGGCAGGCGCAGCTCGTTGATCTCGACGCCGTGCATCCTGGAGCCCTCGGGGATGGCGACGGACAGCAGATGTCCGCGCAGCCGCTCCAGGGGCGCCGACTCGATGCCGAGGTCGGCGGCCTCGGTGTCGTCGCCCAGCCGGAGCCTGCGGGCCAGCCAGGGCAGCGTCGGCCCCTGGATCAGGGTGTAGACGACGACCAGGACGAAGACGATGTTGAAGATGCGGCGACTGGCCTCGACGCCCTCCACCATGGGGATGGTCGCGAGGATGATGGGCACGGCGCCGCGCAGACCGGCCCAGGACATCAGCGTCTGCTCCTGCCACGGGACCCGGAACGGCGTCAGGCAGAGCACGACGCTCAGCGGCCGCGCCACCATGGTCAGCGCCAGGCCGATCACGAGCGCGGGCCACACGTCGTCGCCCAGCTCGTGCGGGGTGACCAGCAGACCGAGCATGACGAACATGCCGATCTGGGCGATCCAGCCGAGGCCTTCGGCGAACCCGCGGGTCGCGGGCCAGTGGGGGAGCTTCGCGTTGCCCATGACCATGGACGCCAGGTACACGCCCAGGAAGCCGCTTCCGTGCGCCATCGCGCCCGCCGCGTACGCCACGACCGCGATGGCCATGACGGCGATCGGGTAGAGGCCGGAGGCGGGAAGCGCGACGTGCCGCAGGGCCCAGGAGCCCAGCCAGCCCACCGCGAGGCCGATGGCGGCGCCGATGGCCAGCTCCAGCGCTATCTCGCCCAGCAGCACGTACCAGTGCTCCACGGGGCCCGCCATGGAGAAGGCGACGACCAGGATGACCACCGGGGCGTCGTTGAAGCCCGACTCGGCCTCCAGTGTTCCGGTCACGCGCGCGGGGAGGGGAATCTTGCGCAGGACGGAGAAGACCGCCGCCGCGTCCGTCGAGGACACCACCGCCCCGACGATGAGCGCCTGCCGCCACTCCAGCCCCGTCAGGTAGTGGGCGGCGGCAGCCGTCACCCCGACGCTCACCGCGACCCCCACCAGCGCCAGCGTGGAGGCGGCCGGCAGCGCCGGCTTGATCTCCTTCCACTTCGTGCTCAGACCACCTTCGGCCAGGATCACGACCAGGGCCGCGTAGCCGATGACCTGGGTCAGTTCGGCGCTGTCGAAGTGGATGTTGCCGATGCCGTCCTGGCCCATGAGGACGCCGATGCCCAGGTAGACGAGCAGGCTGGGGAGCCCGCTGCGCGAGGAGATCCGGACCGCTGCGACGGCGACGAGCAGGACGAGTGAGCAGACGAGCAGGAGCTGGTTGAGGTGATGGACAGTCAGCGGCGGTTCCCTTCCCTGGCGCACGCGACGCGCGCGCGGGTGCACACGTACATCGGACAGGAGGCGTCGTGCCCCGTGCCCAACTACTTCGTTACCTTACCTAACTCTTGACGATTTCTTGACACTCGGCAGGGCAAGATCGAACGTTCATCCGTGCCGGTTACCGACTCCGCGTCAAGTGGCGCGGACCCCTGCGCCTATGGTTGCTCCAGCGCTCATTCATAGTCACAGCCCGACCTGCCGCTCGCGTTAGGACAGCAAGGACAGCGATGCCCCCCAACACCACCGCCACAACGGGTGACAAGCCCGGCAAGTCCGGCAGGAAGAAGGGGCGCAAAGCCCGTCTTATCGTGCTCGTGCTGGTGCTGGCCATCATCGGCGGCATCGCCTACGGCGGCTACTGGTCCATCAGCACGGTCCGCGCCTCCTTCCCGCAGACCAAGGGTTCGATCACGCTCGAGGGCCTGTCGGGTCCGGTCGACGTGAAGCGGGACGGCTACGGCATCCCGCAGATCTACGCGTCCTCCGACGAGGACCTGTTCATGGCGCAGGGCTACGTCCAGGCGCAGGACCGGTTCTACGAGATGGACGTGCGCCGGCACATGACCTCCGGCCGCCTGTCGGAGATGTTCGGCAAGAGCCAGGTCGACAACGACGAGTTCCTGCGCACCCTGGGCTGGGACCGGGTTGCCGAGGAGGAGTACGACAAGGAGCTGTCGGCCTCCACGAAGAAGTACCTCCAGGCCTACGCGAAGGGCGTCAACGCCTACCTCGCGGGCAAGGACGCCGAGGACATCTCCCTGGAGTACGCGGCGCTCGGGTTCACCAACGACTACAAGCCCGCTCAGTGGACCCCGGTCGACTCGGTCTCCTGGCTGAAGGCGATGGCCTGGGACCTGCGCGGCAACATGCAGGACGAGATCGACCGCGCGCTGCTGACCAGCCGCCTCGGCCCGCAGCAGATCGCCGAGCTCTACCCGGAGTACCCCTACGACCGCAACGGGACGATCGTCCAGGAGGGCCGGTACGACGAGCTGACGGAGGCCTTCGAGCAGGGCGGCTCGGGCGGCTCGGGTGACTCGGGTGACTCGGACGATTCCGGCAGCGGCTCCACGGACGGCTCGTCCGACGGCTCGACCGAGGGGTCGACCGACGGCGCGGGCGACTCCTCCGGCACGGAGGGCTCGGCCCTGCAGAGCCAGCTCTCGGGCCTCTACGACGTCCTGGACGACCTGCCCGCGGCAGTCGGCGTGAACGGCAACGGCATCGGCTCCAACTCCTGGGTCGTCGCCGGAGAGCACACGATCACCGGCAAGCCGCTGCTGGCCAACGACCCGCACCTGTCGGCCTCGCTGCCGTCCGTCTGGTACCAGATGGGCCTGCACTGCCGCACCGTCTCCAGCACGTGCCAGTACGACGTCTCCGGCTACACCTTCGCCGGCATGCCCGGCGTGATAATCGGCCACAACCAGGACATCTCCTGGGGCATGACCAACTCCGGCGTCGACGTCACCGACCTCTACCTGGAGAAGCTCTCCGGCGACGGCTACGTCTACGACGGCGAGGTCGAAGCGTTCACCACGCGCGAGGAGACCATCAAGGTCGCCGGCGGCTCGCCCAAGAAGATCGTCGTACGGCAGACCGCCGACGGGATGCCCCTGCTGTCCGACCGCGACACCGAACTGGTGAAGGTCGGCAAGAAGGCGACCGTGGACGCCGCGGCCCCCGACCGCGGTGACGGTTACGCCGTGGCCCTGAAGTGGACCGCCCTGGAGGCGGGCACCACCATGGACGCCGTCTTCGAGATGAACAGGGCGGCCGACTGGGACGACTTCCGCGCCGCTGCCAAGAAGTTCGACGTGCCCTCGCAGAACCTGATCTACGCGGACACCGAGAACCACATCGGCTACCAGCTGCCCGGAAAGATCCCCACGCGCGCCAAGGGCGTCGACGGCTCGATCCCGTCCCCGGGCTGGGACTCCAAGTACAAGTGGACCGGCTACATCGACTTCGACGAGCTGCCCTACGAGTACGACCCGGAGCGCGGCTACATCGTCACCGCCAACCAGGCCGTGGTCGACCCGGAGAAGTACCCGTACACGCTCACCACGGACTGGGGATACGGCACCCGCAGCGAGCGCATCACCGACCTGATCGAGCTGAAGACCAGGAACGGCGGCAAGATCTCCACCGACGACATGCGCCAGATGCAGCTCGACAACGACAGCCAGATCGCACGGCTGGTCGTGCCCGCGCTGCTGAAGATCAACCTGGACGACCCGGACGTCCGCGAGGCGCAGGAGCTGCTGCAGGGCTGGGACTACACCCAGGACGCCGACTCGGCCGCAGCCGCCTACTTCAACGCGGTCTGGCGCAACATCCTCAAGCTGGCGTTCGGCAACAAGCTGCCCAAGGAGCTGAGGGTCAAGGGCCAGTGCCTGTGGGTCGACCCGGTCAACAGCACCGGGCCCGTCGACGAGACCGGCAAGGTCCGCGAGTGCGGCCAGCGCGACGGCGACCAGGCGCAGCCGGACGGCGGCGACCGCTGGTTCGAGGTCGTGCGCAACCTCATGGGGAAGCCGGACAGCGACTGGTGGACGACGCCCGAGTCGGGCAGGCGCCCCGGCGCCGACCACAACCGCGACAAGCTGTTCGAGCGCGCCATGATCGACGCCCGCTGGGAGCTGACCGCGAAGCTCGGCAAGGACATCGACACCTGGAGCTGGGGCCGGCTGCACCGCCTGTTCCTGAAGAACCAGACCCTGGGCACCAGCGGCCCCGGCTTCCTGCAGTACGTCCTCAACCGCGGCCCGTGGAAGCTCAGCGGCGGCGAGGCTGCGGTCAACGCGGCCGGCTGGAACGCCGCCGGCGGCTACGACGTCGTGTGGGTGCCGTCCATGCGGATGGTGGTCAACCTCGACGATTTCGACAAGTCGAAGTGGATCAACCTCACCGGGGCCTCCGGACACGCCTTCAGCGCCCACTACACCGACCAGACGGCCAAGTGGGCCAAGGGCGAACTGCTCGACTGGTCCTTCTCGACGAAGGCGGTCGGCGGCAACACCAGCGACACCCTCGTGCTCAAGCCGTGAGCGACCGCTGAGCGACCGGAAGGGGCCCTCCACGCGCGCGTGGAGGGCCCCTTCCCGTGACGGCCCCTTTCCCGTGACGGCCCCTTTTCCGTGGACCGCCACGGCCGAGGGGCAGAGGGGCCCAGGAGCCCAGGGACCCAGGAGGGCTCACCCGAAGCGGCGCACCCCTGACGGCGTCACCACGGCGTCCACCGGCCGGTCGTGCGCCTCCGCCGGGACGTGCCGGACGACCTCGGCGTCGTACAGGAGCACCACCAGGGCGGGGCGGGCGGCGGCCCGTTCCAGCCGTGCCAGCACGCGGTCGTACGAGCCGCCGCCGCGCCCCAGACGCATGCCGCGCCCGTCGACCGCGAGGCCGGGCAGCAGCACCACGTCGGCCTCCGTCACGGCGTCGGGACCCAGGCGCTCGCCGACGGGCTCGAAGAGCGCCATCCTGCCGCCGTGTTGGATCCGGGCCAGCGAGCCCTCGCCCGCGTAGGCGCCCCAGTCCAGATCGTTGTCGGGCAGCAGCGCGGGGAGCAGGACGCGCACGCCCCGCTCGCGCAGCGCGTCCAGCAGCGCGAGCGTTCCGGGCTCGCTCCCGACGGAGACGTACGCCGCGACGGTCCGCGCGTGCGCCAACTCGGGCAGCTCCAGCGCGTGCTCGGCCAGCGCGGCGGCGGCCTCGCGCATGTCATCGGTCGTCAATGTGTTTCTCACCGCGAGGAGCTCTCGCCGCAACATATGTTTGTCAGACTCTGGTCCGCCTTTGAGGTGGTTCACGTGTCGCTCCCGCACTGTTCCAATACGCACATACGATCATGAATTAACCGGAGCTACAGATTCCCCTCAAACCCACCGGATAAGGTTTTCGGCATGACTCAGTCGCACCCCAGGATCAGCAAGGCTGTCATCCCAGCGGCCGGACTCGGCACCCGGTTCCTGCCGGCGACCAAGGCCACTCCCAAGGAGATGCTGCCGGTCGTGGACAAGCCCGCGATCCAGTACGTGGTCGAGGAAGCCGTCGCCGCAGGGCTCGACGACGTCCTCATGATCACGGGGCGCAACAAGCGCCCGCTCGAGGACCACTTCGACCGCAACTACGAGCTCGAGTCGGCGCTGGAGAAGAAGGGCGACGCCCAGCGGCTCGCCAAGGTCCAGCAGTCCAGCGACCTCGCGACCATGCACTACGTGCGACAGGGCGACCCCAAGGGCCTCGGTCACGCCGTCCTGTGCGCCGAGCCGCACGTCGGGGAGGAGCCGTTCGCCGTCCTGCTGGGCGACGACCTGATCGACCCCCGCGACCCGCTGCTGCGGCGGATGATCGAGGTTCAGGAGCTGTACGGCGGCAGCGTCGTCGCGCTCATGGAGGTCGCCCCCGAGCAGATCCACCTCTACGGCTGCGCCGCCGTCGAGACCACCGTCGACAGCGACGTGGTCAAGGTGACCGGCCTGGTGGAGAAGCCGGAAGCGGCGGACGCCCCGTCGAACTACGCCATCATCGGCCGCTACGTCCTCGACCCGAGCGTGTTCGGCGTCCTGATGCGGACCGAACCGGGCCGGGGCGGCGAGATCCAGCTCACCGACGCCCTCCAGCAACTCGCCCAGGACGAGAAGGTCGGCGGCCCGGTCCACGGCGTCGTCTTCAAGGGCCGCCGCTACGACACCGGCGACCGCGGCGACTACCTGCGTGCCATTGTCAGACTCGCGTGCGAACGTGAAGATCTGGGTCCGGACTTCCGGGCTTGGCTCCGCAGCTACGTCACCGAGGAGATGCAGCAACTTTGAGCACCGCCGCGCCCCGACCCGCCGCCCAGGACCGCCTCTGGACGGTGGACGAGCACCTCGAGGACATCCTCGCCACCGTCCGGCCCCTCGAGCCGATCGAGCTGCAACTGCCCGACGCCCAGGGCTGCGTCCTCGTCGAGGACGTCACGGTGCCGGTCTCGCTGCCGCCCTTCGACAACAGCTCGATGGACGGGTACGCGGTGCGGGTCGCGGATGTCGCCGGAGCGAGCGAGGACTTCCCGGCGGCCCTGGAGGTCGTCGGGGACGTCGCGGCCGGTCAGGCCGCCGAGCTCCTCCACGTGGGGCCGGGACAGGCCGCCCGGATCATGACCGGAGCCCCGCTGCCGCCCGGCGCCGAGACAGTCGTCCCCGTGGAGTGGACCGACGGGGGACTCGGCGAGGGCCCGGTCGACGGGATGCGCGCCCGCAGCCTCGCACCGGAACAGGCCACGGGGCACGTGCGCGTGTACCGGCCCGCCGAGGCACGCGCCCACGTGCGCGAGAAGGGCAGCGACGTGAAGGCCGGGGACCGCGCCCTCGAGGCGGGCACCGTCCTCGGCCCGCCCCAGATCGCCCTGCTCGCCGCAATCGGACGCGGCACGGTACGCGTGCGCCCGCGCCCGCGCGTGGTCGTCCTGTCCACCGGCAGCGAACTCGTCCCGCCAGGCGAGGAACTGCGCAGCGGCCAGATCTACGACTCCAACAGCTTCGCCCTCACCGCGGCCGCCCGGGACGCCGGCGCCATCGCCTACCGGGTCGGCGCGGTCGCCGACGACGCGGACACGCTCCGCTCCACCATCGAGGACCAGCTCGTCCGCGCCGACCTGGTCGTCACCACGGGCGGCGTCAGCGTCGGCGCCTACGACGTCGTCAAGGAGGCGCTGTCGCACGTCGGCGACGAGGACGAGGCGGGCAGCGGGATCGAGTTCCGCAGACTCGCCATGCAGCCCGGCAAGCCCCAGGGCTTCGGCTCCATCGGCCCCGACCACACCCCCCTGCTGGCGCTGCCGGGCAACCCGGTGTCCTCGTACGTCTCCTTCGAGCTGTTCGCGCGGCCTGCGATCCGCACCCTGATGGGGCTCCAGGACGTCCACCGGCCCACCACGCGCGCGACCCTGACCACGGACAAGGCGCTGACCTCGCCGCAGGGGCGCCGGCAGTTCCTGCGCGCCGCGTACGCCGAAGGCACCGTGCGCCCGGTCGGCGGCGCCGGCTCGCACCTGGTCGCCGCCCTGGCGCACGCCGACGCGCTGATCGTCGTCCCCGAGGACGTGGAGTCCGTCGAGCCGGGCGCCGAGGTCGAGGTGGTCCTGCTCGGCTGACCGCCCCTGGTTGGGGGTACCGTGTCGCGCACAACAGGCCCGTGCACCGCACCGCGACGGGCCCGGACCGGGAGTGCGACACACCATGGCTGTGCCTTCCCGGGGGGAGACCCCCGGACCCCCTGAGCAGGACCGACTGACGCACATCGACGACGCGGGCGCCGCCCGCATGGTCGACGTGTCCGGCAAGGACGTCACCGCGCGCACCGCGCGCGCCAGCGGACGCGTCCTCGTCTCGCCTCGCGTGGTCGAGCTGCTGCGCGGCGAGGGCGTCCCCAAGGGCGACGCGCTGGCCACCGCCCGCATCGCGGGCATCATGGGCGCCAAACGCACGCCCGACCTGATCCCGCTGTGCCACCCTCTGGCGGTCTCCGGTGTGAAACTGGACCTGTCGGTCGCGGACGACGCCGTGGAGATCACCGCCACCGTGAGGACGACGGACCGTACGGGTGTCGAGATGGAGGCCCTCACCGCGGTCTCCGTCGCCGCGCTGACCGTGATCGACATGGTGAAGGCGGTCGACAAGGGAGCGGTCATCACGGACGTGCGGGTCGAGGAGAAGACGGGCGGCAAGTCGGGCGACTGGAGCCGGTCATGACACAGGACGCGCCGGCCGGCGGTGCGCCGCTCTCCCCGTACAGCGCCCTGGTCGTGACCGCCTCCAACCGGGCCGCCGCCGGGATCTACGAGGACAAGGGCGGCCCGCTGATCGCCGAGGGGCTGAAGCGCTTCGGCTTCGCGGTCGACGGCCCGCAGGTCGTCCCCGACGGGGACCCGGTGGAGACCGCCCTGCGCGCCGCCGTGGAGACCGGCTACGACGTCGTCGTCACCACCGGTGGCACCGGGATCTCGCCCACCGACCGCACCCCCGAGGCGACCCGCGCGGTGATCGACCACGAGGTGCCGGGCATCGCGGAGGCCATCCGGGCGTACGGCCGGGAGAAGGTGCCGACCGCGGCGCTCTCCCGGGGCCTGGCCGGAGTGGCGGGAGGCACACTCATCGTCAACCTGCCGGGCTCGGCCGGCGGGGTGAAGGACGGGCTGGCCGTCCTGGAGCCCCTGCTGGTGCACGCCGTCGACCAGATCCGCGGCGGCGACCACCCCAGACCCGGCGCCCGTCCCGGGGGTGCGAGCTGAACAGCCCGTCCTGGCCCGTCGAACTCGCGGAGGGCGATGTCGTCCTGCGGCCGATAAAGCTGCGCGACCAGCGGGCGTGGCGCGAGGTCAACCGGCGCAACCGGGACTGGCTGCGCCCCTGGGAGGCGACCATCCCGCCGCCCGCGCCGAGCGGGCCGATCACGCACCGGCCGACCTACCGCCAGATGGTCCGGCACCTGCGCTCCGAGGCGAACGCGGGACGGATGCTGCCGTTCGTCATCGAGTACCAGGGACGGCTCGTCGGGCAGTTGACGGTCGCCGGGATCACCTGGGGATCGATGTGCTCGGGCCACGTCGGCTACTGGGTGGACCAGGCGGTGGCCGGCCGTGGGGTCATGCCGACGGCCGTGGCGCTCGCCGTGGACCACTGTTTCCGAACCGTCGGGCTGCACCGCATCGAGGTCTGCATTCGCCCCGAGAACGGGCCCAGCCGCCGGGTCGTGGAGAAACTCGGATTCCGCGAGGAGGGGCTGCGCCCGCGTTATCTCCACATCGACGGGGCCTGGCGCGACCACCTCGTCTTCGCGCTCACCGCGGAGGAAGTGCCCGAGGGCCTGCTGAGCCGCTGGCGGCGCACGCGGCCTCGCAGCGCGCCGCGCGACCCGCAGAACACGCCGGGGAATCACAGCGGACCGGCAAATTGAAAATGTGTTCGAAATTGATCGCTGAATTTCCGGCTCTGGTGACCTGCTGATCGCATCGGTCGCAAAAAAAGCTCGAAATATCAGCCAGATCGTGCGACACACCGGCCCAATTGGCGGATGGCCTCACGCAAACCCCTCTACCGTGTGAGCGTGAGCAGCAGCGGCCTCATCTACGCAGTCATTGTCGGGGCCTGGGCCGCCTACTTGGTGCCGATGTGGCTCCGTAGGCAGGACGAGCTGAACGAGGCCCGTCCGACGGAACGCTTCAGCACCGCCATCCGGCTGCTGTCCGGACGGGCGGGGATGGAGCGCCGGTACGCCAAGGACCTGCGGGCGCGCTCCGCCGACGAGGGGGAGCCCGACGCCGTCGTTCCGGACGCCGTCACCGACTCGGTGGACGTCCGGGCCTTCGCCATGCCTCCGACCCGTCCGCACGCCAGGGCCACGGTCCAGGAGCGGGAACCGGTCCACCCGGAGGCGGCGCGCGAGCCGGCCCCCAGGCCCGCGGCCAGATCCGCGAACGAATCGGCCGCCGTGCCGACGCACCCGCGCGTGCCCGAGGCGCGGCGCACGCCCCCGGCACCCACGCCCGCCCCCGCACCCGCCTCCACACCCGCCTCCGCCGCGGCATCCGCGCAGGCGGCCGCGGCGCGCGCCCGGCGCACGAAGGTGCTCGCGCGCCGCAGGCGCACCACCGTGATGCTCTTCCTCGCGTTCACGCTCGGCGCGATCGTCGCCGCCGTCGGGGGACTCGCCTTCCTGTGGGCGCCCGGCGTGCCCGCCGTCCTGCTCAGCGGGTACATCGCCTACCTGCGCTCCCAGGAGCGCCGCCGCTTCGCCTACCAGATGGACCGCAGACGCGCCGAGGCCGCCGCCCAGCGACTGCGTGAGCGCCAGCCGCGCCGCCGGACCTCCGCCTCCGGGCCCCCCTCCGCCGACGGCGGCCCCGACGCCGGCGCAGAGGAGCCGCACGAGAGCCCCGAACCCGAGACCGACCCCGGCCTGCTGGCGCTCGCCGCCGACCGCAGGGCGCTCGTCGAGCAGACCGACCACGCCGAGTGGGTCGACCAGCAGCGCGAACGGCAGCGGCGGCCGGGACACGGCGAGAGCTGGGACCCGGTGCCCGTGCCACTGCCCACCTACGTCACCGCACCGGTCGCCCCCCGCGCCACCGCCGATGTGGACCTCGGGGCCCCGGACGCCTGGAGCTCGGCCCGCTCGAGCCCCGTCGTCCCGGACCAGGAGGCGGCGGACGCGACCCGGGACGCCGGCGGCGACGCCGGGCCCGGCGCCGAGACCGGGGACCCGGGGGAGGCGGCCAGGCCCGAAAGCGGCGAGCGCAGTGACGCACGGCGCGCCGCGTCGGCCCGGCGGTCGCGCGAGCGGGGCCGCACCCCCCTGTTCGACCAGTACGAGGACGGCGAGCGGCCGCGGGCCGCCAACGAGTGAACGACCCCACGCCTGGGCCGCTGGTCGGGGCCGGGGAACGGATTTCCAAGCAGCCCGATGGGGGTGCTAGAGTTTCACTCGTTGCAAGGGCCTGTGGCGCAGTCCGGTAGCGCACCTCGTTCGCATCGAGGGGGCCAGGGGTTCAAATCCCCTCAGGTCCACGCAGCATGGAGCCCCTGCCGGCGAAAGCCGGCGGGGGCTCCAGCTTTTTTCGGGTCAGCGCCCAGCGCTTCTGGGGTCGGTACTCGGCGCTTGTCGGGTCAGCGCCACGGCGCTCTCAGGTGAGTGCCCCGGCGGGGCGGCGCAGGGCGAACGCCGTCGGTGTCAGTACGGAGACCAGCGCCAGCACCGCGCACGCCCCCGTCGTCCACCCGAGCGCCGGCCACGGCACCACGACCGCCACCGGCGCCGACAGCAGCGCCAGCGCCCCGCCCATCCCGGCCAGGTTGACCAGCGTCACCAGCAGACCCAGCACCCCACCCACCGCTACGACGGTCAGCGCCTCCGCCGCGGCCAGCCGCAGCACCTGACCCCCGGTCGCGCCGGCCAGCCGCAGGGCCGCCAGATCCCGTCCGCGCTCGGCCGCCCCCATGACGAGGGTGTTGGCGACGGAGATGCCGGTGTAGAGCAGCGCGATGCCCAGCACGAGCAGCACACCGAGCCGGGTCGCCCGGTTCGTCTCCGGGTAACTCGCCGCCACCCACCGCGCCTTGCTCGCCACCCGCACCCCGTCGACCGCCCGCAACTCCGCTCCGACCGCCGCCGCGTCGGCCTCCGCCCGCACCCGCACGTCGACCCGGTCGACACGCGCCCCGCCCGCGTTGGCGGCGGTGACGTACGCCCCGTTGTCCCCGGTCCCGGTGGCCAGCACGGCGACGATCCGCAGCGTCCTCGCCGTCCCGTCCCCCAGCCACACCCGCACCCGCTGCCCCACCCCGTGCTCGGCCCACTCCTCGTTCACCACGATCGACGCGTCGTCGAGATCCGCGACCCGCCCGGCCGTCACCGGCAGCCGCACGGTCCCGGCGAGCAGCCCCGGATCCACCGCCCGTGCCTCGGACCGCACCAGCGCGACCCCGTCCTCCAGCGTGTGCACGGCCGTCGCCGAGGACGCCGACACCACCGCGCCCTCCACCCGCCGCAACCGGTCGACCGCCGCGGGCTCGATGTGCGTCCCCTGAGCCGACGTCACCACGAAGTCCGCCCCGGTCCGCTCCCGCACCTCCGCCGCCCGCGCCTCGTTCAGGGTGGCCGTCGCGCCCAGGAGAGAACCCGCGAGGGCCACCGTGACCAGCACGGGCGCCGCGACCGCGGCGGTCCTCCGGAGCCCGGCGACGGCGTTCGCCCGCACCAGCAGCCCCGTCGTGCCCGGCAGCCGGGGCACCAACGGCCGAACGAGGACCGGCGCGAGCAGCGCCACCGCCGTGATGAGCAGCATGGGCCGTACGACGTACGACTTGCGGTGCAGCAGGTCACCCGGGTCGGTCGCCAGCGCGTACGCCAGGGTCGCGACGGCCGTCACCAGCAGCGCCGCCCCGCACACCCGTCGCGCCCACGGCAGCGCCTGCCCGTCCACGGAGGCCTCCCGCAGCGCCTGCGTCGGCGCCGTCCGCCCGGCCCGCCAGGACGCGACCGCCGCACCGGACAGCGCCACCGACAGGCCGGTCCAGAAAGCCACGTGGTTCGGCCAATCATGGCCGCCGATCGCATACCAGTCCGGCGCCAGCCCGCCCTCCACCACCGCCTCGCCCAGCAACGGCGCCCCGTACGCGCCGAGCGCGCAGCCCGCCGCCGAGGCGAGGACTCCGACCAGCAGCGCCTCCGCCAGCACCGCCCGGCGCACCTGACCCGGTGTGGCGCCCGCGGTGCGCAGCAGCCCGAACTCCCGGCGGCGCCGCTCGACCGCGAAGGCGAAGGTGGAGGCCACGACGAACACCGAGACGAACGCGGTCACCCCGCCGGCCGTCCCGAACAGTGCGTTCAGCGCGGTGAGGGCCTCGCCGTCGCGCTCCGGACCGGCGTCGGCCAGCCGCCGGTCCGCGCCGGTGAGCACCCGCGCGCCCGAACCCTCGACGACGGCCCGCACGGCCGACGCGTCCGCCTCCACCACCAACTGGCGGGACTCCGGGGCCAGCCGGGCGGCCTCCGCATCCGTGGCGAAAACGGCGTCCTCGAACCCGAGTCCGCGCACACTCCCCACGACCAGGGCGCCGTTGCTCAGCCGCTCGCCCACCTCCGCCCAGTCACCCGTGATCACGACCTCGCCGTCCGCCCGCGGCGCCCGCCCCGCGCCCAGCGCGTACGGGGCGAAACGCGCCGTCGACCACGGGTGCCCGACCAGCCCGGCGGGCCCGCCCTCGACGTGCACGGGGAAGGACCGGTCCTCGGTCACCGGCCCGAGCGCCCGCAGCGCGGTGACGACCCGGTGCGGCACCGCTCGCGGCTCCGCCAACTCGGCCGTCCGCACGCCGATCGGCGTCTTCACGCGCAGCGCGTCCTGCCCCTTCACCACCACCGGCGCCGCCGCGAACCGCTCCGGCGCCCGCACGGGCGCCTGGAGCGAGGCCGCCAGCGCCTGCCCCATCACGGCGAGCAGCCCCACCCCGAGCGCGAGGGCGACGAAACTCCCGACGAACGCGGCCCACCGGACCCGCAACGTACGCAACGCGACACTCAGCACGGGGCACCCTCCGCCCGGCCGGTCCCCGCCCGGCCGGTCCCCGCCTGTGGGGTCTCCGTCGGGCGGGCCTCCGGTTGGGCGGCCCTCGCCCGTGCGGTCTCCGCCCGACCGGCCCCCGCCTGTGCGGTCTCCGCCGGGCGGGTCTCCGCGCGTGCGGTTTCCGGCAGGCCGGTCTCTGCCCGTGTGTTCTCGGCGGGGCGGTTCTCCGCTCGGTCGGCCCTCGCCCGTGTGTTCTCCGTCGAGCGGGTCTTCGCGCGTGCGGTCTCCGGCGGGCCGGTCTCCGCTCGGTCGGCCCTCGCCCGTGTGTTCTCCGTCGAGCGGGTCTTCGCGCGTGCGGTCTCCGGCGGGCCGGTCTCCGCCCGGCCGACCCCCGCCCGTGCGGTGTCCCGCCCGAGGCCGGTCTCCGCCCGGCCGTTTTCCAGTGCGGCCATGCGGGTGGCGACCGTCTCCGCGTCCGCCGCCGTGAGTTCGCCGTGCACCCGGCCGTCGACCAGGAACACCACACGGTCCGCGTACGACGCCGCCACCGGGTCGTGGGTGACCATCACGACCGTCCGGCCGTCGGCGTCGACCATGCCGCGCAGCAGCGTCAGGATGTCGCGGCCGGTCGTCGAGTCGAGCGCGCCGGTCGGCTCGTCACCGAACAGCACCTCGGGCCGGGTGATCAACGCGCGGGCGAGCGCCACCCGTTGCTGCTGGCCGCCGGAGAGCTCGGCCGGCCGGTGCCGGGCGCGCTCGGCGAGCCCCACCTGCCGCAGGACCTCCCGTACCCGCGCCTTCGCGGGGCGCCGCCCGGCCAGCCGCAGCGGAAGGGCCACGTTCTGCTCGGCGGTGAGGGCCGGCAGCAGGTTGAACGCCTGGAACACGAAACCGATCCGCTCCCGCCGCAGCAGCGTCAACCGCCGCTCGCTCAGCCCGGTCAGCTCCGTCCCGCCGATCCGCACCGACCCGGAGTCGGGCCGGTCCAGCCCCGCCGCGCACTGCAACAGCGTCGACTTGCCGGACCCCGACGGGCCCATGACGGCGGTGAAGGAACCGCGGGGCAGGGCGAGGGTGACGTCGTCGAGGGCGGTCACCCGCGCGCCCTTCGGTCCGTATCTCCGCCGGACGGCGGTCAGTCGGACGGCGTGATCGCTCATCTGCGCCTTCACTCTCCCTCGTTCGGTGTCCGTGGGTCCACCGAACCGCGGAGCGAGGGCCCCGGTCGCTGGGGCGGGAACGAGACTTGAGGTAGGGCCAGGCATACCCCCGGAACTCCCCCTGGACGGATGGCCGCGCCCGACCCGCCCCTTCTACGGTGATCCGCATGCACCCCCGAACCGCGTCCGCGTCCCTGTGGCAGGCCCTCGCCCGCCCGGGCTACCTGCTGTCACCGTGGCCCTGGCGCGCCGCGGCCTACCTGCTGACCGGGACGCTGACCGGAGCCGCGGTCCTGGTCGGCCTGGTGACGTGGGTGGCCGTGGGCGGCGTCCTGGCGATCGCCCTGGTCGGGCTGCCCCTTCTCGGCGCCGTCGCCTTCGCCGGACTGCCCCTGGCCGCGCTCGAACGCCGTCGGCTGCGATTCGTGGTCGTGGGGACGGACGAGGTCCCCGACCCGCACGCCGAGCCCTCCGCCCCCGGCCTGCGCAGCTGGCTCACCACCCGCCTGCGGGAACGCGCGACCTGGCGGGAGCTCGGCCACACCCTCCTCACCGCGGGCCTGCTCTGGCCCGCCGAGGCCCTCCTCCTCACGGTGGCCCTCGCCTTCCCCCTCTCGGTGATCGCGACGCCGGTCCTTCTGGCCACGGTCGGCGAGGACCGCGGGACGAAGGTGCTCAAGGTGTGGACGGTCGCCGACTGGCCCACCGCCTTCGCCGCGGCCGCCCTGGGCGTCCTGCTGCTGTCCGCCGGCGCCTACGTCCTCGGTGTCGCGGCCGGAGCCCGGGCCGCCCTCACCCGCCTGCTCCTCGCCCCGCCCGACGGCGACCCCTCCGCCCGAGTCGTCGAACTCACCCGCTCCCGCGCCCGACTCGTCGACGCCTTCGAGGCGGAACGCCGCCGCATCGAACGCGACCTGCACGACGGCGCCCAGCAGCGCCTCGTCGCCCTCACCATGACCCTCGGCCTCGCCCGCCTCGACGCCCCGCCCGGCGGCCCCCTCGCCGAACAGCTCGCCAAGGCCCACGAGGAGGCCGGCGCCGCCCTCGCCGAACTGCGCGAGCTGATCCACGGCATCCACCCGAAGGTCCTCGCCGACTACGGCCTGGGAGCCGCCGTGGCCGACGCCGCCGACCGCTCGCCCGTCCCCGTGGACCTGGACCTCGAGCTCCCCGGCCGATATCCCCAACCCGTGGAGAGCGCCGCCTACTTCGTGGTCTGCGAGGCGCTCGCCAACGTGGCCCGGCACAGCGGCGCGAGCCGCGCCCGGCTGCGCGGGGGACACCAGGGCGGCCGCCTCGTCCTGGAGCTGGAGGACGACGGCCGGGGCGGCGCCGAGCCCGGCCGCGGCACCGGGCTCACCGGACTCGCCGACCGGGTGTCGGTACTGGATGGAAGACTGTCGCTGACCAGCCCGCCGGGCGGACCGACCCTGCTGCGTGTGGAGATCCCTTGCGAGCCGACGGACAACGGGCCGATGGACGCCGAGCCGATGGACACCGGGCCGACGGGCACCCGGCCGACGCGGACCGGGCCGACGCGGACGGAGCCGACCGACACCGAGGCGACGACGACCGGATGACCGGCGACGACCGGACCGGCGACGACCCGGCCGGCGACGACCCGACCGGCGGTCTGCGCGTGGTCCTCGCCGAGGACAGCGTCCTGCTGCGCGACGGACTCACGGCCCTGCTCACCCGCTTCGGCCACCGGGTCGTCGCGACCGTCGGTGACGCCGAGGCCCTGCTCGCCGCCGTCGCCACGCACACCCCCGACATCGTCGTCACCGACGTCCGGATGCCGCCCGCGTTCCAGGACGAGGGCCTGCACGCGGCGGTCCGGCTGCGCGCCGAACGCCCCGGCCTGCCCGTCCTCGTCCTCAGCCAGTACGTCCAGCGCGCCTACGCCGCCGAGCTCCTCGACTCAGGCGACGGCACCGGCGTCGGCTACCTCCTCAAGGACCGCGTCGGCCAGGTCGAGGAGTTCGTGGACGCCCTGCACGCGGTCGCGGCCGGCGGCACGGTCGTGGACCCGGAGGTCGTACGGCAGTTGCTGCGCCGCCGCCGCGACCCGCTGGCCCGGCTGACCCCCCGGGAACGGGAGGTGCTGGCGCTCGTCGCGGAGGGGAAGTCCAACGGCGCGATAGCCCAGGCTCTGGTCGTGTCGGAGGCGGCCGTCGGCAAGCACATCGGCAGCATCCTCACGAAACTGGACCTGCCGCCCGCCGACGACACCCACCGCCGGGTCCTGGCGGTCCTCGCCTACCTCAGGGGCTGAGCGGCTTCGCGTAGCACCGGCTGGACTCGTACATGCGGTAGTAGCCGAACTTCGTGCACGGCTCGTACCCACTGGACGTGTACAGCGCGATGGCCTCCGGCTGCTCGGTACCGGTCTCCAGGACCATCCGCCGACGGCCGGCCGCCCGCGCGTCGTCCTCCAGGGCGGCGAGCATGCGCCGGGCCAGCCCCCGTCCTCGCATCTCCCTGATCACGAACATCCGCTTGAGCTCGGCGTCCCCGTCCTGGTTCCCCTCGCCGTTCTCGTCCTGGCTGCGCCAGCCGCCGGTGGCCACGGGGCGCTCCAGCTCGTCGTAGGCGATGAGATAAACGCCACGCGGCGGGTCGAAGTCGGCCGGCTCCAGGGGGGTGGCGTCGCCGCCGTCGCCGTAGCGCTCGTGGTATTCGGCCTGGACCTCGTCGTTCAGCTTGACGGCGTCGGGGTGGTCGAAGGAGATGCGACGTATATGCACGCGGCTCAAGGTACATCCATGCAGTAGTCGGGACGACGGTGAAATCTGGACTTAGTCCAGTGTGCAGGTATCGTGCCGGGGTGCTGACCGTGACCTCCGTGAACGTGAATGGGCTGCGTGCCGCCGCGAAGAAGGGCTTCGTGGAGTGGCTCGCCGAGACCTCCGCCGACGTGCTGTGCCTGCAGGAGGTGCGTGCCGAACCGCACCAGCTGCCCGAGGCGGCCGGCGCCCCCGAGGGCTGGCACGTCACGCACGCCCCGGCCGCCGCCAAGGGCCGCGCCGGCGTGTCCCTCTACACCCGCCGGGAGCCCGACGCCGTCCGCATCGGCTTCGGCTCGTCCGAGTTCGACACCAGCGGCCGCTACCTCGAGGCCGACCTCCCCGGCGTCACGGTCGCCTCCCTCTACCTCCCTTCCGGCGAGGTCGGCACCGACCGCCAGGACGAGAAGGTGCGCTTCATGGGCGAGTTCATCGCCTACCTCAAGAGCCTGCGCGAGCGTGCCGCCGCCGACGGCCGGGAGGTTCTGATCTGCGGCGACTGGAACATCGCCCACCAGCAGGCCGACCTGAAGAACTGGCGCTCCAACACCAGGAACTCCGGCTTCCTCCCGGAGGAACGGGAGTGGCTGACCCAGGTGTTCACCCCGGAGGCCGGCGGTTACGTCGACGTGGTCCGCACCCTGCACCCGGACGCGACGGGACCGTACACGTGGTGGTCGTACCGGGGAAGGGCCTTCGACAACGATTCAGGTTGGAGGATCGACCTCCAGGTCTCCACGCCGGGGCTGGCCGCCAGGGCCGTCAAGGGCTACGTGGAGCGCGCGGCGACGCACGGCGAGCGCTGGTCGGACCACGCACCGGTGACGGTCGTCTACGACCTCTGATCCGGCCGCCGGCTCGTCTCGTCCCGCAACCTCCGGTCCAACGCCAGTGAGAGTTCTGCCTCCACCACGCTCCTGGCCAGGGGGCGCAGGCGGGGGAGTGCCTGCTGGCCGGCGTGGCGCAGGACCAGGTCGGTGAAGAGGGCGGCGAGGGCGTCGGCGTGTTCGCGGACGCGGGCGCCCGCCGCCAGGACCTCGGCGAGGGGGATGCCCTCGCCGACCAGGGCGGCGGAGACGTCCAGCAGCCGGCGGCTGATGTGGACGATCTCCTCGCCGTCGGTGCCCAGGTAGCCGAGGTCGAGGGCGGCGGCGAGGTTCTCGGGGGTGACCTGGCCCTCGAAGCGGGCGGCGAGTTCCTCGGGGGTGAGGCGGACCGGCTCCTCCTCGGTGGGGGTGCCGACGCCGAGGAGGTCGGCGACGTCCCGTCCGTGGTCGAAGGCCTCGGCGAGTTCCGCGATGCCGTTGAGGGTGTGGCCGCGTTCCAGAAGTGCCGCGATCGTGCGCAGGCGGGCCAGGTGGTGGTCGTCGTACCAGGCGATGCGGCCCTCGCGGCGGGGTGGTGGGAGCAGGCCACGTTCGCGGTAGAAGCGCAGGGTGCGCACTGTGATGCCGGCCTCCCTGGCCAGCTCCTCCGTCCGGTATTCCCGCTTGTCCGCCACGCCGGAAGCCTATGTCGTACCCCCGGTAACTTTCCTCCGCACGGCCCCTACCCATCGGTAGGAAGCTGCTCTACGCTCCCATTGCGCCAGTGTTCACTGGCAGAGTCGGTCGAACGACGGCAGAACGGCAGAGTCGCGAAGACGCGAGGCAGGGAGGCGCGGGATGGCCGAGCACGTCCATGTGCGGGTGGCGGTGATCGGGTCGGGGTTCGGCGGGCTGGGGGCCGCCGTAAGGCTGCGGCGCGAGGGGATCACCGACTTCGTCGTCCTCGAACGCGCCGGCAGCGTCGGCGGCACCTGGCGGGACAACAGCTACCCGGGGTGCGCCTGCGACGTCCCCTCCCACCTCTACTCCTTCTCCTTCGCGCCCAACCCCGGCTGGCCGCGCACCTTCTCCGGGCAGGAGCACATCCGCGCCTACCTGGAGCACGTCACGAACGTCTTCGGCCTGCGTCCCCACATCCGCTTCGACTCCGAGGTCAAGAGGATGACCTGGGACGGGGAGAAGCTGCGGTGGGACATCGAGACGGCGAGCGGACGGCTGTCGGCCGACGTCGTCGTCTCCGCCACCGGGCCGCTGTCCGACCCGAAGATCCCGGACGTCCCCGGCCTGGACTCCTTCCCCGGCAAGGTCTTCCACTCCGCCCGCTGGGACCACGACTACGACCTCACCGGCAAGCGGGTCGCCATGGTCGGCACGGGCGCCTCCGCCATCCAGATCGTGCCCGCCATCCAGCCGACGGTGGGCCGTCTCACTCTCTTCCAGCGCACCCCGCCCTGGGTGATGCCCCGCGTCGACCGGGCCATCAGCGGTGCCGAGCGCTGGGTCCACCGGCAACTGCCGTTCACCACCCGGCTCCGCCGCGGCCTCCTCTGGGGCATCCGCGAACTCCAGGTGCAGGCCTTCACCAAGCACCCGAACGAACTCGGCTTCGTCGAACGGCTCGCCCGGCACAACATGGCCCGCGCCGTCAAGGACCCGGCCCTGCGCGCCAAGCTCACGCCGGACTACCGCATCGGCTGCAAGCGGATCCTGCTGTCGAGCGAGTACTACCCGGCGCTCACCCGGCCCAACGTCGACGTCGTCGCGAGCGGCCTGCGCGAGATCCGCGGTTCCACCCTGGTCGCCGCCGACGGCAGTGAGGCCGAGGTCGACGCGATCGTCTTCGGCACCGGTTTCCACGTCACCGACATGCCGATCGCCGAGCGGGTCGTCGGCGCCGACGGGCGGACCCTCGCGGAGACCTGGAAGGACGGCATGGAGGCACTGCGCGGCGCCTCCGCGGCCGGCTTCCCCAACTGGATGACGATCATCGGGCCCAACACCGGTCTCGGGAACTCCTCGATGATCCTCATGATCGAGTCCCAGCTGAACTACATGGCCGACTACCTCCGTCAGCTGGACGTCCTCGGCGGACGGGCCGCCCTCGACGCCCGCCCCAGCGCCGTGCACGCCTGGAACCGCCGCGTACAGGACCGGATGAAGCGCACGGTGTGGAACACGGGCGGCTGCACGAGCTGGTACCTCGACGCGGCCGGCCGCAACACCACCATCTGGCCGGGCACCACGGCGGAGTTCCGCCGGGAGACACGGCGCGTGGACCTCGCCGAGTACGAGATCCTGCGCGCGCCCGCGCCGAAGGGGCCGCGCCGGCCGGAGCGGACGGAGGCCACCGCGTGAGCGTCGTCCCCGCCCCCGTCCCCGTCCCCACGCGCACGCTCACCGTCCTCTCCGCCGACGGCACCCCCCTCCACGTCGAGGTGCACGGCCCCGACAGCGCCCCCGCCGTCGTCCTCGCCCACGGCTGGACGTGCTCGACCGCGTTCTGGGCGGCCCAGATCCGTGAACTGGCCGCCGACCACCGGGTCATCGCCTACGACCAGCGCGGCCACGGCCGCACCCCGGCGAGCCCGGCGTGCAGCACGGACGTCCTCGCCGACGACCTCGAAGCCGTCCTCACGGCCACCCTGGCACCCGGTGAGAAGGCGGTCGTGGCCGGGCACTCCATGGGGGGCATGACGATCATGGCCGCGTCCACCCGCCCCGCCTTCCGGGCGCACGCGGCGGCCGCCCTGCTGTGCAGCACGGGAAGTTCGCGGCTGGTGGCCGAGTCGACCGTCCTGCCCCTGCGCCCCGGCCGGCTGCGGACCTGGCTGACCGGGCGGGTCCTCGGATCCAGGGCGCCGCTCGGCCCGGTCACGCCCGTCGCCCGCCGGATCCTCAAGTACGCGACGATGGGAGCCGGTTCCGCCCCGCACATGGTCGAGACGTGCGCCCGGATCGTGCACGCCTGCCCGCGCAGGGTGCGTCACGCCTGGTCGCACGTCCTGAACCTGCTCGATCTCGACCACGGGGTACGGGAGTTGGGGGTGCCGACGGTGGTGGTCGTGGGCACGGCCGACCGTCTGACCCCGCCGGTGCACGCCCGCCGGATCGCCGAAGCGCTCCCGGACTGCGTCGGTCTGATCGAACTGCCCGGCCTCGGGCACATGACCCCGGTCGAGGCGCCGGACCTGGTGACCGGCAAGATCCGGGAACTCGCCACCATTCACGCACCGCAGCTCGAGGAGGGCGCATGAGCAGGGTCGCACTCGAAGGACAGGTCGTCGTCGTCACCGGCGCCGCGCGCGGCGTCGGTGAGCTCCTCGCCCGCAAGCTCTCGGCGCGCGGTGCGCGGATCGCGCTGGTCGGCCTGGAGCCGGACGCCCTCAAGGGGGTCGCGGAGCGGCTGCACGGCGACAGCGCCCACTGGTACGCCGACGTCACCGACCACGAGGTGATGGGCCGGGTCGCGCAGGAGGTGAAGGAGCGCTTCGGCAAGGTGGACGTGGTGGTCGCCAACGCTGGCGTGGCCGCCGGCGGGCCCTTCGTCGACTCCGATCCGGAGGCGTGGCGCCGGGTCATCGAGGTCAACCTCATCGGCTCGGCCGTCACCGCCCGCGCGTTCCTGCCGCTGCTGATGGAAAGCCGCGGCTACCTCCTGCAGATCGCCTCGCTCGCCGCGATCACCCCGGCGCCGATGATGACCGCGTACTGCGCGTCCAAGTCGGGGGTGGAGGCGTACGCGCACAGTCTGCGCGCCGAGGTCGGCTTCAAGGGCGTGCGGGTGGGCGTCGGTTACCTGTCCTGGACCGACACCGACATGGTGCGCGGCGCGGACCAGGACGACGTGATGCGGGAGTTGCGGCAGCGGCTGCCCTGGCCGGCCAACAAGACGTACCCGCTGGGCCCGGCCGTCGACCGGATCGTGGACGGGATCGAGCGGCGGTCCAGCCATGTGTACGGGCAGTGGTGGCTGCGGGGGATGCAGGGGGTGCGCGGGTACCTGCCGGGACTCATCGGGACGGTCGGGCAGCGGGAGATGCGGCGGTTCGCGCCGAGGTTGCAGGGGATGCGGACGGGACTCGTCGGCGCAGGTGGGGCGGCGGATGAGGAAGCCCGTGCTACACAGCGTAGTTGATCGAAATGCGCGCTTCGTCCCCCCGTGTGAATCTGGTCGAGGCCCGACCAAGGGCCGTTCCCCTCACCCTCAACGGGAGTGAACCCACATGGGTATGAAGGACAAGTTCCAGGACCAGGCCGAGCAGTGGCAGAACCAGGCCAAGGAGAAGATGGACCAGGCCAAGGAGCAGGGTCAGCAGCGTGGCCGCGGCCGCCGCGAGCGGGACGAGGAGATGGACCCGCGGGAGCGTGAGCGCACGCAGCGCGAGCGTGAGGAGCAGGAGCGGCTCGACGCCGACTACGACGTGTAGTCGCGCTCGGCTGAGCCACTGACGTGGGGTGCCCTTCCGCTTCTGCGGGAGGGCGCCCTGTGTCGTGCGTGCGGGTTTGCGCGGTTCCCCGCGCCCCTGTGTATGGGGCGGGTGCGGGTTGGTGGGGGTACTTCGCGCAGTTCCCCGCGCCCCTGTAGGCATGGGGGTCACGTGCGGGCCGGTGGGGGCTGGTCGCGCAGTTCCCCGCGCCCCTGAAGGGTGGACGGGTGGGGGCTGGTTGGGTAGGTGCCCGGGCTCTGGAGGTTGGTCGGGTGGGGGCTGGTCGCGCAGTTCCCCGCCCCTGAAGGTTGGACGGGTGGGGGCTGGTTGGGTAGGTGCCCGGGGCTCTGGAGGTTGGTCGGGTGGGGGTGTTTGGGTAGGTGCCCCGGGTCCTGGAGGCGCAGCGCTGGTTCGAGGTCAGGGGCGTGGGGGGAGTTCGGGGCGGGAGCGGTCGGGGGTGGCGCTGAGGTCGGGGGGTGTCGCCGGGGGGTTCGTCTCCAGGAGGTCCAGTGCCAGGGTGACCGCGTCGTCGAGTTGGGCGTACCGGCCCTCCGCCCAGTCCAGCGGTGTGCGCAGGGCCTCCACGTCGGGGGCGACGCCGTGGTTCTCGACGGACCAGCCGTAGGCGTCGAACCAGGCCGCGTTCATCGGGACGGTGATGACGGTGCCGTCGCCGAGCCGGTGACGGCCGGTCATGCCGACGACGCCGCCCCAGGTCCGCTGCCCGACGACCGGCCCGAGCTTCAGGAGTTTGAAAGCGGCTGTGATCATGTCGCCGTCGGAGGAGGTGGCCTCGTCGGCGAGCGCCACCACCGGGCCCCGGGGCGCGTTCGAGGCGTACGACACCGGCTGGGCGTCGCGGGTCAGGTCCCAGCCGAGGATGGTGCGCGTCAGCTTCTCAACGACGAGTTCGCTGATGTGCCCGCCGGCGTTGCCGCGTACGTCCACGATGAGCGCGGGCCGGGACATCTCCATGCGCAGGTCGCGGTTGAACTGGGCCCAGCCGGAGCCGCCCATGTCGGGGATGTGCAGGTAGCCGCACTTGCCGCCGCTCAACTCCCGGACGACCTCGCGTCGTTTGGCCACCCAGTCCTGGTAGCGCAGCGGCCGCTCGTCGATGAGGGGGACGACGGCGACCCGCCGTGAGCGGCCCGCCTCGCCTTCCGCCGGGGTGAAGGTGAGTTCGACCGTCGTCCCGCCCGCCTGTGCGAGCAGCGGGTAGGGCCCGGCGACCGGGTCCACCGGCCGCCCGTCGACGTGGGTGAGCACCGCCCCCTGCCGGATGCCGGTGCCCGCCAGCGGTGAACGCGCCTTGGAGTCGGAGGAGTCGCCGGGCAGGATCCGCTTGACCGCCCATCCTCCGTCCCGTCGGACGAAGTTGGCGCCGAGCAGGCCCTGGCGTCGCTGGTAGTGCGCCGGGCCCTCGTTGCGGCGGGCGGCGCTGACGTAGGCGTGCGAGGTGCCCAGTTCGCCCAGCACCTCGCGCAGCAGGTCCGCGAACTCGTCGGGAGAGGCGACCCGTTCGACCAGCGGGCGGTACTGCTCCAGCACCGCGTCCCAGTCGATGCCGCACATGCCGGGGTCCCAGAAGTAGGCGCGGATCAGACGTCCCGCCTCCGCGTACGCCTGCCGCCACTCGGTGCCGGGGTCGACCTCGTGCATGATGCGGCGTACGTCGATCCAGACGGTCGTGTCGAGGTCGCCGGACTCCGTGGAGGGCACCGCGCGCAGGTCGCCCTCGTCGACGACGACCAGTCGGGTGCCGTCCCCGCTGACCGTGAACCAGTCGAGGTGCCCGACGAGTTCGGACTTCTTCGCCTTGGTGATGTTGAAGTACTCCAGGGTCGGCCGCCCGCTGGTGTCGTCCGGGTTGACGAAGGTCTCGCCGAGCGCGCCCGAGATCGGCCAGCGCAGCCACACCAGGCCGCCGCCCGCCACCGGGTGCAGCGCCGAGTACTTGGAGGCGGCCACCGGGAACGGTGTCACCCGGTTCTCCAGTCCCTCGATCTCGACGGTCACCGCTCCGTCCGCGCCCTCCTCGTCCTCCAGCGGGTCCAGTCCTCCGGCGGCCGGCCGCCCCTCCGGGTTCAGCGCGAAGGGGGAGGGGGTCGCCGAGGACAGGGGCACCAGGTAGGGCCGGCAGCCCAGCGGGAAGGAGAGGTCCCCGGTGTGCACGTCGTAGACGGGATCGAAGCCGCGCCAGGAGAGGAAGGCGAGGTAGCGGCCGTCCCGGGTGAAGACGGGGTTCTCGTCCTCGAACCGGCCGTTGGTCACGTCGACGACCAGCCGTTCCCCTTTCGCGAGTCCGGAGATCCGGGCCATCTTGATCTGCCGCAGGGACCGCCCGATCCCCGGGTGGGACCAGGTCAGCCATGCTCCGTCCGGCGAGAACGCCAGGTCGCGCACGGGCCCGTTGATCGACCGGATCAGCTCGGTGACCTCGCCGTTGGAGTCCTCGGAAGCGTCGAGGAGCAGCAGCCGCCCGTCGTGCGAGGCGATCGCGAGCCGTTCGCCCGCCGGGTCGGACACCAGTTCCAGTACCCGGCCCAGTTCCCCGGACGCCAGCCGCCGCGGCTCGCGGTCCCCGGTGGCGCGCGGCAGGTAGGCGATCTCGACGGCGTCCTCGCCTTCCGCGTCCGTCACGTAGGCGACCTGCCCGCCGGACCCGAGCATCTCCGGGAGCCGGACGCGTACCCCGCGCGGGTCGGTGATGGTGCGGGCGGGTCCGTCCCGGTGGGTCAGCCAGTACAGGCTGCCGCGCACCACGACCGCGCTGGCCCGCCCGGTCTCGTCCACGGAGATGCCGTCCACGTGCTGGGCGGCCGGGATCTGGTACGGCCGCCGTCCGGCACGCGGTCCGCTCAGTCGTACGTCGATCCGGCGCGGGCGGGAGTCGGGGGCCAGGTCGTCGACGATCCACAGGTCCCCGGCGCACTGGTAGACCACCCGCGTGCCGTCGCTGGAGGCGTGCCGGGCGTAGAAGGCGTCGTGGTCGGTGTGCCGGCGCAGGTCGGAGCCGTCGTAGGCGCAGGAGTAGAGGTTGCCGATGCCCTCGTGGTCGGAGAGGAAGGCGATGCGTCCGCCGACGAACATGGGGGAGTGGAGGTGGCCGCCGAGGTCGGGGAGCAGCCGTTGCCCGTGCAGCCAGAGCCGGCCCGTGGCGCCGCCCCGGTAGCGCTTCCAGGCGGCCGGCTCGTGCGGCGGGGTGCCGGTGAGGAGGAGGGTGCGGTGCCCGCTCTCGATGTCGGCGACCTGGATGTCGGCGACCGGTCCCCAGGGGAGTTTGCGGCCGGGGTCGCCGCCGGGGGAGACCTTGTAGGCCCAGGTGAAGTGGGAGAAGGGCTCGCCGTGGGAGGCGACGGCGAGGATCTCGGCGTGGCCGTCCTCGTCGGGGGGCGTCCACCCGCACACCTGGGTGTCCGAGCTGCCCCAGTACGTCAGCCGCCGCCCCGGCCCGCCGTCCACCGGCACGAGGTGGATCTCCGGGTCGAGACTGCGCCAGCTCGTGTACGCGATGTGGCGGCCGTCGGGGGAGAAACGGGGATGGCCGGCCTTGGTGCGGTCGACGGTGAGCCGCCAGGCGCGGCCGGGTCCGTCCAGGGGGGCCAGCCAGAGGTCGTCCTCGGCCACGAAGCACAACAGGTCACCGCTGAGATGCGGCAGGCGCAGATACGTCACCTCCCCATGCTTTTCCTGTCGGGAGGGCCGGGCAACTCGTGCGCCACGGGCGCGAGGGGCTCCGCGTGACCCAGGACACGTACGAAACGGTTTCGTTTCGTTTGTGACTGCGCTACATTCGTCGTGTACGAAACCGTGTCGTTCGGAGAGCCTCCGAAGGGCGATCGGAGCAGGAGGTGAGCGCAATGACCGAGATGGCGACGGCGCGTCGCAGTCGGATCACGCCCGAGCGCGAGGCCGAGCTGTACGCGGCCGTGCTCGACCTGCTCCGCGAGGTCGGCTACGACGCCCTCACCATGGACGCCGTGGCCGCCCGCACCCGGTCCAGCAAGGCGACGCTCTATCGCCAGTGGGGCGGCAAGGCCGAGCTGGTCGTGAAGGCCATGCGGCACAACAAGCCGGGCAGCATCGCCGACGTCGACACCGGATCCCTCCGGGGCGACCTCCACGCCCTCGTCTCGCGCGAGGACGACTGCACCATGGAGCGGAACTCCGACCTGATGCGGGCGCTGGCGATGGCGGTGCACTCCAACCCCGACCTGATGCGGGCGTTCAAGGAACTGCTCGTCGAGCCCGAGATGGAAGAGTTCCAGCGGGTCCTGCAGCGCGCGGTCGACCGCGGCGAGGTCCGGGCCGACCGCCCGGCGCTGCGGTACATCGTGCACCTGCTGGTCGGTGCGTTCGCGACCCGCACGTTGATCGACGGCCTTCCTCCCACACGGAAGTTCCTCAGTTCGTACATCGACGCCGTGGTCCTCCCCGCCCTCGGCGTCCCCACCACCTGACCACCACCTGACCGTCCCCGCGGTCCGCCCATCCTGACGTCACCGCTCACGTCGTCGGGCCGATCACCCCTGCCTTCGCGCCGGGATGGTCACCCCTGCCCTCGGGGCAGTGCCGGAACCCCGCCCGGGATCTCGGCGCAGGCCCCCACACCACACGACATGACCGGGAGTACGCCTCCGTGGCCACGTTCCTCTACAAACTCGGCCGGCTCGCCTTCCGGCGACGCCACTTCGTCGCCCTGATCTGGGTGGCGCTGCTGACGCTCGCGGGCGTCGGCGCCGCCTCCGCGCCCACCGCCGGCAACACGTCCTTCTCCATTCCCGGCACGGAAGCGCAGAAAGCTTTCGACCTGCTCGAAGAGCGCTTCCCCGGCATGAGCGCCGACGGCGCCACCGCCCGCGTCGTCTTCAAGGCTCCCGCCGGCGAGAAGATGACGGACGCCGCCCACAAGGCCACCGTCGAGAAGACGGTCAAGGAGCTGTCCGACGGCTCCGAGGTCGCCTCCGTCACCGACCCCTACACCGGTCAGGCCGTCAGCAAGGACGGCACGATCGCGTACGCCTCCGTGAAGTACGAGGTCTCCGGCATGGAGCTGGAGGAGTCCTCACGCGAGGCGCTGAAGGACGCCGCGAACGAGGCGCAGGACGCGGGCCTGACCGTCGAGATCGGCGGCGACGCCCTCAACGTGACTCCCGAGACCGGCACGACGGAGATCATCGGCATCGCGGTCGCCGCCGTCGTCCTGGTCGTCACCTTCGGCTCGCTGCTCGCGGCGGGCATGCCGCTGCTGACGGCGATCATCGGCGTGGGCATCGGCGTCTCGACGATCACCGCGCTGGCGAACACGCTGGACCTCGGCTCCACGACGTCCACGCTGGCCTCGATGATCGGCCTCGCGGTCGGCATCGACTACGCGCTCTTCATCGTCTCCCGCTACCGCGGCGAACTGGCCGAGGGCCGCTCCCGCGAGGACGCGGCCGGCCGCGCCGTCGGCACCGCGGGCTCCGCGGTCGTCTTCGCCGGCCTGACGGTCGTCATCGCCCTCGTCGGCCTCTCCGTCGTCAACATCCCGATGCTGACCAAGATGGGCGTCGCGGCGGCGGGCACCGTGGCGATCGCGGTCCTGATCGCCCTCACCATGATCCCCGCCCTGCTCGGCTACGCGGGCCGCCGGGTGCGCCCGGCGGGGGAGAAGAGCAAGCTGCTCGGCGGCGGCCGTGCCACGTCCGCCGAGAAGGCGGCCAGGCCCAACATGGGTACGCGCTGGGCGAGCTTCGTCGTACGCCGCCCGATCGCCGTCCTCCTGCTGGGCGTCATCGGCCTCGGCGCCGCGGCCGTTCCGGCCTCGTCCCTCGAACTCGGCCTCCCCGACGACGGCTCGCAGCCCACCTCCACCACCCAGCGCCGCGCCTACGACCTGCTGTCGGAGGGCTTCGGCCCCGGCTTCAACGGCCCGCTGATGATGGTGGTCGACGCCAAGGGCAGCGACGACCCGCAGGCCGTGTTCACCGAGGTCGGCGAGGAGATCAAGGGCCTCGAGGGCGTCGTCACGGTCACCCCGGCCGCTCCCAACAAGGCGGGCGACACGGCGACGATCACCGTCATACCCGACTCGAAGCCGTCCTCGGTCAAGACGGAGGACCTGGTCCACGCGATCCGTGACAAGGGCACGGAGATCAAGGCCGACACGGACGCCGACGTCCTGGTCACCGGCACGACGGCGATGAACATCGACATCTCGCAGAAGATGAACGACGCGCTGGTCCCGTACCTGATCCTGGTCGTCGGCCTGGCGTTCCTGCTGCTGATCGTGGTCTTCCGCTCGATCCTGGTCCCGCTGAAGGCGGCCCTCGGCTTCCTGCTCAGCGTGCTGGCCGCCCTCGGCGCGGTCGTCGCGGTCTTCCAGTGGGGCTGGCTGTCCGGCCTGATGGGCGTCGAGGAGACCGGCCCGGTCATGTCGATGATGCCGATCTTCATGGTCGGCGTGGTCTTCGGCCTCGCCATGGACTACGAGGTCTTCCTGGTGACCCGTATGCGTGAGGCGTACGTCCACGGCGAGAGCGCCGGCCAGGCCGTCGTCACCGGCTTCAAGCACGGCGCGAGGGTGGTCACGGCGGCGGCCGTGATCATGATGGCGGTGTTCGCGGGCTTCATCGGCTCGTCCGAGTCGATGGTGAAGATGATCGGCTTCGGCCTGGCGATCGCGGTCTTCTTCGACGCGTTCGTCGTCCGCATGGCGATCGTGCCCGCCGTCCTGGCCCTGCTCGGCAGCAAGGCCTGGTGGCTCCCGAAGTGGCTGGACCGCGCGCTGCCGAACGTGGACATCGAGGGCGAGGGCCTGAAGACCGCCGCGGACGCGAGGGACACCGACCCGGACGAGGACCGGGCACTGGCCCGCGCATGACGCCGCGCTGAGCGGGCGCGGAAGAAGGACCGCCGGTGAGGGCTCCGTGGGGACGGGGCGCCCTCACCGGCCTCTTTCGTTGTGACGCACTTTCGGGTGAGGGCCCGGCCGGTGCCCGGGGGACGCGGGACGGCGGTCGGCGGCTTCGGCCCGGTGAGCGGGGGCTCCAACCGGGTCGGAGGACCTCAACCCGGTGTATTCGCCTCATAGATGGGCGTTGCAGTCGACTGTCACCAGTAGATGGATGATTGGTAACACAGGGCGTGGATCGGGCGAAAAGGACGTGTCGGGTGGTGAGGTGTGGTCCTGCGGCCGAACACCGGCCGTGACCCGCACCATCCGAAGGAGACCTAGTGTCCGTTTCCCCCGTTTCCGCCCGCCGTCTGGCTGCCGCCGCGCTCACGGCCGCTGCCGTGATCGGGACGGTGGCGCTGCCGGCCTCCGCCGCCGCCCACTCGCGCCCGGACCGGCCGAAGGTGGAGATCAGCGCCGTGCAGCACGACGCACCGGGCCGTGACACCCGCGCCAACCGCTCCCTGAACAAGGAGTGGGTGGAGCTCACCAACACCAGCCGCCACTCGGTCGACCTGAACGGGTGGACGCTGTCCGACGAGGACGGCGACGTCTACACCTTCCACCACTACCGCCTGGCCGGCCGCGCCACCGTCCGCGTCCACACCGGCGAAGGCCGCGACACCCGCAGCGACCTGTTCCAGGACCGCAACCGTCACGTGTGGGACAACCGCTCCGACACCGCCACCCTGCGCAACGACCGCGACCGCGTCGTCGACGAGGTCTCCTGGGGCAGCGACCGCCACCACGGCGGCAACCGACACGACCGCGACCGCCACGACGACTGGGACCGTCGCCAGGGCGGCGACCGTCACCACGGCGGCGACCGTCACCACGGCGGCGACCGTCACCACGGCGGAGACCGTCACCACGGCTGGGGCCGTGACTGACGCTCCTTCCGCATGCCGGTGACGGCTGAGCACGACACCGGCGGACCCGTGTGACACGGCGACGCGTCCGGACCACCCCTCCCGGGCCGGGCGCGTTCGCCGTCGTCCGCCCGGCCGGCGTCCCCCGCGGCGACGGTGGCCGGGCGGCCCTGGCGCCCCGCCGGCCGGACCGCCGGCAAATGCACTCGCCTGCCTCATACACGCACCGCTAGCGTGCCTGTCCATGACGACGACCGAAGCCCACCCCCGTTTCGCCGAGGCGCTGCGGACCCTCGGACTGGACGGCCTCGACGCCCGCATCCGCCGCTTCCCCGACCAGACCCGCACCGCCGCCGACGCCGCCGCCGCGATCGGATGCGAGCTGAGCCAGATCTGCAAGTCCCTGATCTTCGCGGCGGACGGGGTGCCGGTGCTGGTGCTGATGGACGGGGCGTCCAGGGTCGACGTGGAGCTGGTCCGGCGGGAACTCGGCGTCGAGAAGGTGGCGAGGGCCGACGCCGGCGTCGTACGGGAGACGACGGGGTACGCGATCGGGGGCGTGCCGCCGTTCGGGCACCGCACCCGTACCCGCGTCCTCGCCGACCAGGGCCTGCTCGCGCACGACGTGGTGTGGGCCGCGGCGGGCACCCCGCACACCGTCTTCCCCATGGCGCCCGCGGAACTGGTCGACCACGCCGGCGCGACTCTCGTGGACGTGCGCGAGCGCGCTTCGTGACGCCGCTGGTCACGGCCGCCGTACTGCTCGCCGCCGTCACGCACGCCGCGTGGAACGCGATCGCCCACCGCATCACGGACAAGCTCACCGGCTTCACCCTGATCTCGGGCGGCGGCCTGCTCATCGGCCTGGCCCTGGCCCCGTTCACCGCCTTCCCGGCCGCGGCGGCGTGGCCGTACCTGCTGGTCTCCGCCGCGATCCACATCGCGTACTACGCGCTGCTGATGCGGTCGTTCCGGCTGGGTGACTTCGGGCAGGCCTACCCGATCGCGCGCGGGTCGGCGCCACTCGTGGTCACGGTCCTCGCCGCCGTCTTCGCGCACGAGGTGCCGGACGGCTGGGCGGCCGCCGGTATCGCGGTGTCCTGCGCGGGCCTGACCGGCGTCGCGCTGTGGGGGCTGCGCGGGCACCGGCCCGACTGGGCCGCGATCGGCGCCGCGCTCGCGACCGGCCTGACGATCGCCGCGTACACCGTCGTCGACGGTCTCGGCGTCCGCGCCTCCGGCTCCTCACTCGGCTACATCGCCTGGCTGATGGCCGTCCAGGGGACCGTGCTGCCCGCGTACGCGATCATCCGCCGGCGCGGCGGGACCCTGGCCGCGCTCCGCCCCTTCGCCGCCCTCGGTCTGCTCGGCGCCGTCCTGTCCGTCGCCGCCTACGCCCTCGTCCTGTGGGCGCAGACCCGCGCCGATCTGGCCCCGATCGCGGCCCTGCGCGAGTCGTCGATCATCGTCGGCGCGGCCATCGGGGCCGTGTTCTTCAAGGAGCGCTTCGGCGCGCCCCGCATCGCCGCCGCCGGGCTCCTCGTCGTCGGCATCGGACTGATGCTGCACGCCGGTTGAGACGCGCGGCGGGCCGGGACGTACGGGACCCGGCCGCACCGGGCCGCGTACGTCGCCGTGTCGACGGTGCCGGGGCGTGTCGGCGGGAACCCGCCCGGGTGGCGGCCGCCGAGGCCGCCACCCGGACACTGGCCGCGGAGCGCCGCTACGGCCGCGCGTACGGCCGCGTCATGATCTCCATGTTGTGGCCGTCCGGGTCGTCGAAGTAGGCGCCCCGGCCGCCGAACAGCTGGTTGATCGCGCCGGGTTCGGTGTGGCCGGGATCGGCGTAGTACGTGACCCCGACGGCCTCCAGACGCGCGATCATCACGTCGAACTGCTCGTCCGGCACGAGGAACGCGTAGTGCTGGGCCTGGATCGGCTCGTCGCGCATCTCGTAGAAGTCGAGCGTGACGCCGTTGCCGAGGTCCACCGGCAGGAACGGCCCGAAGGGCGCGCCGACCGGCAGCCCCAGGATCGCGGCGAGGAACTCGGCCGAAAGCCGCCGGTCGCTCGCGTAGACGGCGGTGTGGTTCAGCTGGACGGTGTGGGTGTGCTGGGCGTCGGACATGTGTGGGTGAAGGTCTCCGGGTCTCGGGTGTCGCCGTCCTGAAGAGGGACGGGAAGGAACGGGTGTCGCCGTCCTGAAGGGGGACGGGCAAACGGTGTCGCCGTCCTCACGAGGGACGGGAAGGAACAGGAAGAGAAGAGGGACGCGAAGGAAGCGGGGGAACGGCTCCGACACGTGGACACGGCGGGCCTCTCGCCCGTCCCGCGCTCACGTCGAGGCCGGGAGCCCCACTCGTGCGTGGCCCATGGCCGACCCGGCAGTCACCCGCCCGACCGTAGTGCGCGCCCCCGGCCGGCGCAACGGAGATCCCGGCCAAGGAGGGAGCCTACGACCAAGGGCCCAGCCCCACCCCCGCCCCGCGCCCGAGGCCGCCGCGGACGGGCCGTGGCTACGGTGGCGCCATGTCTGAGACAGCGCAGTTCACCTCCGCCGACCTCGACGCCTACTTCCGCCGGATCGGCTGGAGGGGCGAGCGGCACGCCGACGCCGGGACGCTGCGGGGAGTGCACCTCGCCCACGCCCACTCCCTCCCCTTCGAGAACCTCGACCCCGTGCGCGGCACCGCTCCCTCCCTCGCTCCCGCCGACCTGGTCGCCAAGCTCGTCCGCAGCCGGCGCGGCGGGTACTGCTACGAGCACAACACCTTGTTCGCGGGCGCGTTGGAGGCGCTGGGCCTCGGGGTGACGCGGCTGGCCGCGAGGGTGGTCGTCGGCGCGGAACGGTTCGAGGACCGCCCGCGCACGCACATGGCCCTGCTCGTCGACGTCCCCGGCGAGCCCCGGCCGTACCTCGCCGACGTCGGCTTCGGCGCCCCCGGAGCCCTCCTCGAACCCGTCCCGCTGACGCCGGACACCGAGTTCCACGCCGCGGGCCGCCGGCACCGGCTGGTCCACGCCCCGCACCGCGGCCCGCTGGAGCTGTGGGTCCTGGAGACCTACGGGGCGGAGAAGGAGCCCGGGGACGGGCAGGGGCGCGAGCCGGAGCAGGGGGCGTGGCAGCCGCAGTACGCCTTCACCCTCGAGCCCTTCGAGCGCCCCGACTTCGAGGTGATCAACTGGCACGTCGCCACCAACCCCCGCTCCCCCTTCAGCCACCGCCCCTACGCCCAGCGCGTCACGCCGGAGCGCCACCTCCTCCTCAACGGCGCCCACCTCACCGAGACCCGCGCCGACGGCACCGTCACCGAGCGCGAGCTCACCGCGGAGGCGGAGGCCCGCCGCGTGCTGGAGGAGGAGTTCGACATCGCCGTGCCGGAGGGCACGACGCTGCTGTCCTGATGCGTGTTTTCCGGGCCCGCGTGGGTGCGCCCGACCGTGCGGAGGAGCACCCTGGAAGCAGATGTTCCGGAGGTGATCCATGATGAAGACCGCTGTGGGATGGCACATCGAGCTGGAGTTCCAGGAGGACGACCAGCACACGCGCGCGGCCGCGATGGTGCGGTTGCCCGACGGCACCGAGGTCCGGGCCCACGGGCACGCCACCCGTCACCGGGTCGACGCCAACCAGCCCCGGGTCGGCGAGGAGATAGCGGGGGCCCGTGCTCTGAACGAGCTCGCCATGCAACTCCTCACCAAGGCCCACACGGAGATCGACGAGGCGTCGGGGCGTACGTCGCACCCGATCCACGTCTGAGGGTGGCCCTGGTCGTGGGTCGAGCCGTTCCGGCGGCTCGGCCCACGATCGCCGTTCCGGCGGGCAGGTCCGCGATCCGGGCACGGACGGCTCGGTCGGCCCTCGCCGTCGTGCCCCAGTCCGCTCTCGTGACCGCCGTCGTGGCCCAGTCCGCTCTCGTGACCGCCGTCGTGGCCCAGTCCGCTCTCGTGACCGCCGTCGTGCCTGAGCCCGTGGTCGTGACCGCCGTCGTGCCTGAGCCCGTGGTCGTGACCGCCGTCGCGTCTCAGTCCTCGGTCATGACCGCCGTCCGTACCGCCCGCACCAGTGCCTGTGCCCGCGCGTCCGCCGTGACGCTCGACCGGAAGCCGTTGGTGACGTACCCGAAGGCGATGCCCGACTCGGGGTCGGCGAAGCCGAGTGCGCCGCCGCGGCCGGGATGGCCGAAGGAGGCGGGGGACAGCAGCGGGGACGCGGCGCCGTGCAGCATGTAGCCGAGGCCGAACCGCGTGTTCACGACCAGGACCCGGTCCGCCCCGGCCGAGCGCTCCGCGCGCGCCGCCTCCGTCGTCTCCGGGGAGAAGAGGCGGGTGCCGCCCTCCACCTCGCCGATCAGGGAGGCGTAGAAGCGGGCCAGACCGTCCGCCGTGGCGATGCCGTTGGAGGCGGGCAGGGCGGCGGCCCGGTAGCCGGGGTCGTTCTCGTCGGGCAGCGGCGTGATCGCGGCGAAGGCGCGGCGGGTGAGGGAGTGGGGGTCGGCGTAGGCGTCGGCGACGGCCCGCTTGGGCCGGGTCCTGAGCGCTCCGGCCCGCACGGGTTCCTCGACCTGCCCGACGCGCCCCACTCGCGCGGCCCGCTCCGCCGGGAGGCCGAGCCACAGGTCGGCCCCGACCGGTCCGGCGATCTCCTCGGTGATCCACGCGCCGATCGCCCGCCCGGTGACCCGCCGCACCAGCTCCCCGGTCAGCCAGCTGTACGTCTGCGCGTGGTACCCGTGGTCGGTGCCCGGCTCCCACACCGGCGCCTGTGCCGCGACCGCCGCCGCGCCCAGGGCGGGATCGGCGGCCTCGGCGGGCGTCAGCGGCCGGTCGAGCACGGGCACGCCCGCCCGGTGCGCGAGCAGGTCCCGCACGACGGTCCGCTCCTTGCCGGCGGCCTTGAACTCCGGCCAGTACGCCCCGACGGGCGCGTCCAGGTCCAGCTCGCCGCGCTGCCACAGCAGCAGGAGCACGGCGGCGGCGACCCCCTTCGTCGCCGACCGCACGATCTGCGCGGTGCCCCGCTCCCACGGCGCCCCGCCGTCGACGTCACGGCTGCCGCCCCACAGGTCGACGACCTTGTGCCCGTCCCGGTAGACGGCCACCGCGGCGCCGCGGTCGCCGAGCGCCTCGAAGTTCCGTACGAACGCCTCCCGGACCGGCTCGAAGCCCTCGGCCACCGCACCGTTCACGTCCACGCCCGCACGTCCTCTCGACTCGCCTTCGACTCTGGGGGAACATCCGCGCGGGGCCTGCGATTCCTGCGTCCGGCTAGCCGAGAAGGATCGTTACGTCGATGTTGCCGCGGGTGGCGTTCGAGTACGGGCACACCTCGTGCGCCGCGTCCACCAGCTTCTCGGCGAGGCCGGTGTCGAGGACGGGCAGCGAGACGCTGAGGGCGACGGCCAGCCCGTATCCCCCGGACGTGTTGGGGCCGATCCCGACCTTCGCGGCCACCGTCGAGCCGGCGAGGTCGTATCCCGCCCGGTTGCCGACGAGGATCAGCGCGTTGTGGAAGCAGGAGCTGTAGCCGGCCGCGAACAGCTGCTCCGGGTTGGTGCCGTTGCCGTCGCCGCCCAGTTCCGGCGGCATCGCCACCCTCAGGTCGATCTGCCCGTCCTGGCTGGTCACGTAGCCGTCCCGACCGCCGTGCGCGGTCGCCTCGGCGACGTACATGATCTTCGTCGGACGGGTGTCGACAGCGTCGCCCTCGACCACGGCGGGACCTCCCCGAGCTGGTGCACTTACATCGCGCACAAGGTACCGGCCGGTAGGTAGGTGTCCGTCCACCAGGGGTGGCGACCGCGGGTAACGGGAGATCAGCGCGCGCGATCCGCGACCGCCTGCGCCGTCCGCGCGAGCCGCCACAGCTCCTCGCGCAGGCGGACGGCGTCCGCCCCGTCCAGTTCCGTCGCCGTGAGCAGGCCGGCGGGCACGCGCGCGGCGCGCTCGCGCAGCTCCTCGCCGCGCCCGGTGCACGCGACCAGCACCGAGCGCTCGTCGCGCGGCGCGCGATCGCGGCGGACGAGACCCGCGCTCTCCATCCGCTTCAGCAGCGGCGAGACCGTGCCGTAGTCGAGCCGCAGGGCCGCCGCCAGCTCCTTGACCGTGGTCTCGCCGCGCTCCCACAGCACGAGCAGGACGAGGTACTGCGGGTAAGTGAGGCCGAGTTCGTCGAGCAGCGGGCGGTAGGCGGACGTCACCGCGCGCTGTGCCGCGTACAGCGCGAAGCACAGCTGGTCGTCGAGCAGCAGTGAGCCCTCGGTCTCCTGGTTCGTCACGCGCCCATTGTCACGGACCGCGGGTCGAAGCCGAAGGGCAGCTCCAGCCGGTGGGCGCGCATCAGCTCCTCGTCGGAGAGCAGTTCACCGGTCGGGCCGTCCGCCGCGATCACGCCCTCGCTCAGGATCAGGGAGCGCGGGCACAGTTCGAGGGCGTACGGCAGGTCGTGCGTGACCATCAGGACGGTGACGTCCAACGAGCGCACGATGTCGGCCAGTTCGCGGCGGGAGGCGGGGTCGAGGTTGGAGGACGGCTCGTCCAGGACGAGGATCTCCGGCTCCATCGCCAGGACGGTGGCGACGGCGACCCGGCGGCGCTGGCCGAAGGACAGGTGGTGCGGAGGACGGTCCTTGAAGCCGGCCATGCCGACCCGCTCGAGCGCCCGGTCCACGCGCGCCTCCAGTTCGGCGCCCTTGATCCCGGCCGCGGCCGGCCCGAACGCCACGTCCTCCCGCACGGTCGGCATGAACACCTGGTCGTCCGGGTCCTGGAAGACGATGCCGACCTTGCGCCGGATCTCGGCCATGTGCTGCCGGCCCACGGGCAGCCCGGCGACGGTCACCGTGCCGGTGCCGCCGGTGAGGATGCCGTTGAGGTGCAGCACCAGGGTGGTCTTGCCCGCGCCGTTCGGCCCGAGCAGCGCCACCCGCTCGCCGCGCGCGATGGAGAAGTCCACGCCGAACAGCGCCTGGTGCCCGTCGGGGTAGGCGAAGGCCAGTCCGGCCACTTCAAGTGATGCGGTCACATCGGTCACAGGGCCCATCCCAACACGCAGACGACCAGCGCGGCGAACGGCAGGGTCAGCGCGTACGACCACTGGGCGCGCGAGGCGGTCACCTCGTCGATCACCGGCATCGCCCCGGCGTACCCGCGGCTGACCATCGCCAGGTGCACGCGCTCCCCGCGCTCGTAGGAGCGGATGAACAGGGCACCCGCGGACTTCGCGAGCACCCCCCAGTGGCGGACGCCCCGCGCCTCGAAGCCGCGCGACTCCCGCGCGATCCGCATGCGCCGCATCTCGTCGGTGATGACGTCGCCGTAGCGGATCATGAAGGACGCGATCTGCACCAGCAGCGGCGGGAGCTTGAGCCGTTGCAGCCCGAGGAGGAGTTCGCGCAGCTCGGTGGTGGCGGCCAGCAGTACGGACGCGGCGACGCCGAGGGTGCCCTTGGCGAGCACGTTCCACGCGCCCCACAGGCCGTTGACGCTGAGCGACACCCCGAGGACGTCCACCCGCTCGCCCTCCGCCACGAACGGCATGAGCACCGCGAACGCGACGAACGGGACCTCGATCAGCAGCCGCTTGAGCAGGAATCCGGCCGGCACGCGCGCCCGGGACGCGACGAGGCCGAGCAGGACGGCGTACAGGCCGAACGCCCAAATCGCCTCCCGCGGCGTCGACACCACGACCACCACGAAGGCGAAGGTGGCGGCGAGCTTGGTGTGCGGCGGCAGGGCGTGCACGGGCGAGTGCCCGTGCCGGTACAGCTTGTGCGCGTGCCCCGCTCCCATGTCAGACGCTCACGTTCTCCGGGGAGGCGTCGGCGGTACGGCGCCGGCGCACCGCCCAGAACACCCCGGTGCCCGCGACGACGGTCACGCCGACACCGATGACGCCCGCCAGCCCCCCGGACAGGCGGGCGTCGTCGACGTCCTTGACGCCGTAGTCGGCGAGCGGGGAGTCGGCGGCCGCGTGCTCCTCGACCTTCTTGTCGATGCCCTTGTCGGCGGCCACCTTCTCCAGGCCGTCCGGGTTCGCGGAGGCGTAGAAGCTGACGAAGCCGGCGAGGACGAGGGAGGTGACCAGACCGGACACCCACAGGGTGCGCCGGGAGGTGCGCGCCGCGACGGGCGCCGTGCGCGCCTCCTCGGCCGCGGGCACGTCCACGAGTTCGCCGTTCACCCGCAACCGCAGCTTCTGCCGCACTCCGCGCGCGCCGTGGACGAGGTCCGGCCGTACGGCGATGACGGCGCCCACGGTCAGGGCGGTGATCGCGGCCTCGCCGATGCCGATCAGCAGGTGCACGCCGACCATCGCGGTGGCGACCTTGCCGATCGCCACGTCGGTGGTGCCGCCGATCCAGTAGATCAGCGTGAAGGCGAGGGCGGCCGCCGGGACGGAGAGGAGAGCGGCCACGAAGGAGGCCGCCGTGACGGACCGCCGGCCGCGCGGCAGCACCTTCAGCAGGCCCCGGAAGACGGCGTACGCGACGACGGTCGTCACGCCCGCCATGACGGTGATGTTCACGCCGAGCGCGGTCAGCCCGCCGTCGGCGAAGAGGATGCCCTGCATCAGCAGGACCACGGACACGCACAGGATCCCGGTGAAGGGACCCACGAGTATCGCGGCGAGCGCGCCGCCGAGCAGATGGCCGCTGGTACCCGCCGCGACGGGGAAGTTGAGCATCTGCACGGCGAAGATGAAGGCGGCCACCAAGCCGGCCAGCGGCGCCGTCCGCTCGTCGAGCTCACGGCGCGCGCCGCGCAGGCTCACGGCGACGGCGCCCGCGGCGACGAGACCGGCGGCGGCGGAAGTGGGGGCGTCGATGAATCCGTCAGGTACGTGCACCGTTCGATGATAGTGGCTTGATGCGAACGGTTCGCAAGAGCGAGTCTCTTGTGTATCGCACATGTGAGATACGGCTGCCTCGCCGGGCGCGCCCCGGAAAATATGCGACATTGGAGGGAACGCGGACGCACAGCTTCCGCACAGGTCACGCAGCGTGGAGGGCCGGTCGATGTCTGTAGTCGAGCAGTACGCGCGAGCCCACATCGTCACGGACGCGGACCTCCTCGAAGAGGAGCAGCGGGCCGTCCCCGTCGTCCTGCGCTACGACCCCGAGGACGATCCCCGCTCCGTCCGGGTCGGTCTGCCCGACCGGCGCGAGTGGACCCTCGCCCGCGCCCTGCTCGAACAGGGACTGCGCGCCCCGGTCGGCGCCGGGGACGTGCGGGTGTGGCCCTGCGGCCGGGTGCAGACCGTGGTCGAGTTCCACTCCCCGTGGGGCGTCTCGGTGGTGCAGTTCGACACCAAGACGCTCGTACGCTTCCTGCGCCGTACGTACACGACGGCGGCCCAGCCCGTCAGCCGGTAGCCGGCTTGCGGGCGCCGCTCGGCCGCCCGCGCTCGGCCGCCCGCGCTCGGCCGCCCGCGCTCGGCCGCCCGCGCTCAGCCGCCCGCCCTCAGCAGCGCCGCCACGATCGGCCCGGCCGTCTCGCCGCCGTGGCCGGCCGCCTGGACGACGCCCGCGGCCGCGAGGTCGCCGCGGTAGGCGGTGAACCAGCCGTTGGGCTTCTCCTGGCCGTCCACCTCCGCCGAGCCGGTCTTCGCGCCGTAGTCGGGGCCGAGGCCGGACATCGCCTCGGCGGCCGTGCCGTACGCGGCCGTGTAGTTCATCAGCCCGCGCAGCTGGGACAGCGTCGACGACGACATCGTGCGGGCGGCGGTGGCGAGCGTGCGGTCGTCCACCGACGGGGCCACCAGGTACGGCTGGTGGAAGGAGCCCGACTTGACCGTCGCGGAGACCGACGCCATGTTCAGCGGGTTCATCCGCACCCCGCCCTGGCCGATCAGGGACGCGGCCATCTGCGCCGCCGACTGCACCGGGACCGATCCGTCGAAGGTGGGCACGCCGACCGCCCAGTTGTTCAGGGACAGGCCGAAGACCTGCTGGGCCTGCTTGGTCAGGCTGTCGTTGTCGAGTTCGCCGGCCTGGCTGATGAAGGCGGTGTTGCAGGAGCGAGCGAAGCTCGCCTTGAAGGTGCCGCTCTTGATCTCGAACTCGTCGTCGTTCTGGAACTTCCAGCCGCCGTAGCTGAAGTACTTCGGGCAGGGGTGGGCCTTGTCCGCCGACGCCAGTCCCTTCTCGATCAGCAGCGAGGAGGTGATGACCTTCATCGTGGAGCCGGGGGCCAGGGAGCCCTGGAAGGCCGTGTTGAAGTTCGGGTTGCTGTTGGCGACGGCGAGGATCTCGCCCGTGGAGGCGCGCATCATCACGACCGACGCGCGCGACCGGCTCGCCACCTGCTTCTCCGCCTCCGCCTGCAGGGTCGGGCTCAGGGTCGTCCGGACGGTGCCCGGCGTGCCCTCGCTGAGCTCCAGGAGGGTCTTGTCGGAGGACTTCTTCGCCTTGGAGGCCTTGCCGCGCACCACCCGCAGTTCGACGCCCGCCGTGCCGCCGGCCTTCTTGCCGTACTTCTCGCGCAGTCCGTCCAGCACGGTCCCCAGCGACGGGTACTTCTCGGCGGTCAGCTCGCCGCCGTGCTTGTCGAGCGCCTTGACGGGCGGGGTGCCGGACTCGCCGGTCACTAGGGTGTCGCCGTCGGTGAGGTCGGGGTGGACCACGGAGGCGTGCCAGTCCACCAGTGGCCTGCCGTCCTCCGCCCGGCGCACGACGGTCAGCGCGCTGCTGTACGCCAGGGGCTTGCTCGCCTTCTTGTAGGTCACCGTGCCCTTCACCGAGAACGGGACCTTGTCGCCCGCGCGCGGGCCGGCGGTGAGGGTGACGCCGGTGATGTGCGCGTCCTTGGTGTAGCCGGTGAGCAGGGCGGTGGCGGCCGTCGGGTCGTCGGTGGCCGCGGCCGCCTGGGCGACCTTGCCCTGCTGCCAGGCCGTGAGGAAGGTCCGGGCCGCGGTGGTGACCTCGGTGGCCGACAGCGGGCCGGTCCTGACCGCCGGCTTCTTCCCGGCGGACGTCGCCGAACCGTCCTCGGCCGCCGCTCCGCCGCCGTAGAGCGCGTAGGCGCCGATGCCGGCAGCGCCGAGGACGACGGCGATCATGCCGGCGACCATGACGGGCCGCTTGTTCCGCCGCTCGGCGACGCGCCTTCTCTTGCCCACTGCCTGAGTCCTCCGCGCTTCCGGGGCCGTCTCGCCCCAACGGCCCCACCGTTGTCGTTGCCCTCACCGACCCCAACGACGGCGACCAGCCTAGAGTCCCCTGCTGTGAGGGTGACGTCACCTGTGACGTCACCCACCTCGCCTACAGGACCCTCCCGCGCGCTCAGCCGCCGGCCCGCAGGACCGCCGCCACGATCGGGCCGGCCGCGTCGACGCCGTGGCCGCCGTCCTCGGTCATGGCCGCGGCGGCGACGTCGTCGCGGTAGCCGGTGAACCAGCTGTTGGACTTGGTCTTCCCGTCCACCTCGGCGGAGCCGGTCTTGGCGCCGATGCGGCCGGTCAGGCCGGACATCACCCCCTGGGCGGTGCCGCTGGTGGCGGTGCGGTTCATCATCGAGCGGAGTTGCCGCACGGTGCCCGCCTCCAACCCGCGCGCACGGGCCAGTTCACGGTCGTCGAGGCTCTGCGGCACGATGACCGGCTGCCGGAAGACGCCGGTCATCGCGGTCGCCGTCACCGACGCCATGTTCAGCGGGTTCATCTGGACCTGGCCCTGGCCGATCAGGTTGGCGGCGGTGTCCGGGCCGCCCGAGGCCGGGACGGAACCGTCGAAGGAGGGGATGCCGGTCTTCCAGTTGTCCCGCCCGAGCCCGAAACGATCCTGCGCCTCCTTGGTGAGCGAGTCGACCTGCACCTCGTCCGCGAACTTCACGAACGCCGTGTTGCAGGAGCGCGCGAAGCTCCAGGAGAGGGTCGCGTCGTCGTTCGGGGCCAGGTCCTTGATGTTGTGGAAGGTCTGGCTCTCGGAGATCGCCTCGTCGGGGCAGGGCGCCGGCCCGTTCGCCGTGGTGAGCCCGTTGTCGATGAGGGTGGCCGCGCTGATGATCTTCATGGTGGAGCCGGGCGCCGCCTGGCCCAGGAAGGCGGCGTTCCAGGCGTCGGTGCGGTGGTTGGCGACCGCCAGCACCTCCCCGGTGCTCGGCTTGACGGCCACCACCGACGACTGGCTGTACTCGCGCACCGCCTTCTCGGCGGCCGCCTGCACGTCCGCGTCGAGGGTCGTGGGCAGCCGGCCCGCCTTGCCCTCGGTGAGGGTCAGCAGCGGGGTGTCGGCGGTGTCGGGCGTGGCGTGCCGGATCGCCAGCTCGACGCCGGCCGTTCCGCCCGCCTTGTCGCCGTACGCGGCGCGCAGTTCGTCCAGGATCGGCCCGAGCGAGGGGTACTTCTCCTTGGTGAGGACCCGGCCGTCACGGTCCACGGCCTCGATCGCCGGCGCCGCCGACTCGCCCGTGACCAGCGTGTCGTCCATGTTCGTCAGCCGCGGGTGCACCACCGACGGCAGCCAGTCCACCAGCGCCCGCCCGGTGGTGAGCCCCCGCACCACCGTCAGCCGGCTCTGGTACGTCAGCGGCTCGGACACCCCCTCGTGCGACACCGTCGCCCGCACGGTGAACGGCACCGTGTCCCCGGTCGCCGCCCCCGGTGTGATCTTCACCCCGGTGATGTGCGCGGCCTGACCGTACGAGGTCAGCAGCGGCTCCGCCTTCTGCGCGTTGTTGGTGTACGACGCCGCCGTCGCCGCCTCGCCCTTCTCCCACGCCGCGAAGAACCGGGCGGCCGTGTCCTTCACCTCGGAACCGCTCGGCGGTCCGCTCTTCTTCACGGTCGCCGGCCCGCCGTCCGCCGATCCGCCGCCCCCGTCGCCGCTCAGCGCGTTCACCATGTTGTACGTGCCGTAGCCCGCCCCGCCCACCATCACGGCGAACACCGAGCCGACGATCGCCGCCTTGGCTCCTTTGCGCATGATCCGAACCCTCCCCGTCTCTCCCCGTTTCCCCGTGCGCCTCTCCGGACGTTTTCTGAACGCGTTCAGAAAGGCCGGTCATGTGCGCACTGTATGCGGAGCGGGGGGCTCACGTGGTCGGAGTTTCCGGAAGTTGTCCTAACGGAGATCGGGTCATGGTGACAAATGTGCGATCACGGGGGCGACTCAGACCCAGGTGTCGAGCCACATCCGCGACCGCCAGTCGTCGATCGGGATCGCCTGGCCGGTGTAGATCGGCCAGAAGTAGATGAAGTTCCACGCGATCAGCAGCACCAGCACGCCCGCGCCCGTCGCGCCCGCCACCCGGCGGGCGTCGCTCGACCCCGGCCGGCCGACGATCGCCCCGATCATCATCGCCACCGCCAGACACAGGAACGGCAGGAAGACGACGGCGTAGAAGAGGAAGATCGTGCGCTCCTGGTACAGGAACCACGGCAGGTACCCGGCCGCGATGCCGCAGACGATCGCGCCGGCGCGCCAGTCGCGCCGGAAGAACCAGCGCCACAGCACGAACAGGATGGCGAAGCAGGCCGCCCACCACAGCATCGGCGTACCGAGCGCCAGGACCTCACGCGCGCACTTCTCGCCCGCGTCCACCGGGCAGCCGTCCCTGCCGGGCGCCGGCGACTCGTAGAAGTACGACACCGGACGGCCCAGGACGATCCAGCTCCACGGGTTCGACTGGTAGGTGTGCGGAGACGTCAGATGGGTGTGGAACTCGTACACCTCGTGCTCGTAGTGCCACAGGCTGCGCCACCAGTCCGGGAACAGCCACGTCCAGCTGCCGCCCTTGCCGTCGCCGGCCGCCCAGTTGCGGTAGTAGCCGCCCGAGCCGTCGTCGGCGGACAGGATCCAGCCCGTCCACGACACGAGGTAGGTGACCAGCGCCACCGGGACGGTGGCCAGGAACGCCAGGCCCGTGTCCCGCTTCAGGACCGTCCGGTACGGGTGGCGCGCACCGGCCACCCGGCGCGAGGCGACGTCCCACAGGACCGTCATCAGGCAGAACGCGACCATGATGTACAGGCCGTTCCACTTGGTGCCGATGGCCAGGCCCAGCATCAGGCCGGCCGCCCAGCGCCACGGCCGCCACCCCAGGCGGGTCGTCTCGGCGACGTGGGCGTCCGGGCGGTGGCGGCCCTCCGCGTCCGGTGGCAGCGCGGCCGCGAGCCGCTCACGCGCCTTGTCGCGGTCGACCACCAGACAGCCGAACGTCGCCAGCACGAAGAACATCAGCACCCCGTCCAGCAGCGAGGTGCGGCTCATCACGAAGTGCAGGCCGTCGACGGCCATCAGCGCGCCCGCCAGGCAGCCCAGGAACGTGGAGCGGAAGATCCGGCGGCCGATCCGGCACAGCATGAGGACCGACAGGGTCCCCAGCAGCGCGGTCATGAACCGCCAGCCGAACGGGTCGAACCCGAAGATCAGCTCGCCCAGCCCGATGACGTACTTCCCGACCGGAGGATGGACCACGTACGCCGCGTCCGCCGGGATGGTGACATCACCGCCCGAGGAGAGGATGAGGTCGTTGGCGTTCTTGTCCCAGTTGACCTCGAAGCCGCGGTGGACGAGCGCCCAGGCGTCCTTGGCGTAGTACGTCTCGTCGAATATCACCGCCTTCGGGCTGCCCAGGTTCCAGAACCGCAGCACCCCCGCCACCAGCGTGACCAGCAGCGGACCGCCCCAGCCCGACCAGCGCGTGAACCGTTCCGCCACGGTGGGCGGGACACCGAGCGCCTGCCACAGGCGCGGGCTCGGCTCGGCGAACGGCGGCACCAGCCGCTCACGGACGTCGCGGGCCGGCTCCGCCGTGTATCCGAATCGGCGCAGCCGCTGCTGCCACGACGGCCGCCGGTCCTGCGGCGCCTGGTCCTGCCGGTAGTCCGTGGAGTCCGTGGAGGACGCGGTACTGGTCACCGCGCCATCGTAGGGAACCCTTCTGTGGGATTCCCGTGCTTGGGGTCCTGCGAGACTGGAAACGTGACAGTCGCACCCGGAACCCTGGTCCTTGCAGGCACCCCCATCGGGGACATCGCGGACGCCCCGCCCCGGCTCGCCGAGGAGCTGGCAGGCGCCGACGTCGTCGCCGCCGAGGACACGCGCCGGCTGCGCCGGCTGACGCAGGCGCTGGGCGTGACGCCCAAGGGCCGGGTGGTGTCGTACTTCGAGGGCAACGAGTCCGCCCGTACGCCCGAGCTGGTCGAGGACCTGCTCGGGGGCGCGCGGGTGCTGCTCGTCACGGACGCCGGGATGCCGTCCGTCTCCGACCCCGGGTACCGGCTGGTCGCCGCGGCCGTGGAGAAGGACATCCGGGTGACCGCCGTGCCCGGCCCCTCCGCGGTCCTCACCGCCCTCGCCCTGTCCGGCCTGCCCGTGGACCGCTTCTGCTTCGAGGGGTTCCTGCCGCGGAAGGCGGGGGAGCGGTTGTCGCGCCTGCGGGAGGTGGCCGGGGAACGCCGGACCCTGGTCTACTTCGAGGCTCCGCACCGGCTGGACGACACCCTCGCCGCGATGGCCGAGGTGTTCGGCGGGGACCGCAGGGCCGCCGTCTGCCGGGAACTGACCAAGACGTACGAGGAGGTCCGGCGCGGCCCGCTGGCCGAGCTGGCGGCGTGGGCGGCCGAGGGGGTGCGCGGCGAGATCACGGTCGTCGTCTCCGGGGCGCCCGAGCCCGGGCCCGAGGAGCTCGACGCGGAGGAACTCGTGCGGCGGGTGCGGGTGCGCGAGGAGGCCGGCGAGCGCCGCAAGGAGGCGATCGCGGCCGTGGCGGCGGAGGCGGGGCTGCCGAAGCGGGAGGTGTTCGACGCCGTCGTCGCCGCGAAGCACTCCACGGCCTGAGCGGGTCCGGACCGTCCCGCGGGCGGATCGCCGTGGGGTAGTCCCACCCGGCGGTAAAGAGTTCCCGTCGAGTGCAAAGCCCAGGAGTCACCCTCCGTACCGCCTCGGCAAGGAACGGCCAAATCGGATCCAACACTCGACAGGCCTGCTGCGCTCGTCCCGGCGCGGGAGTCCACTGGACCGAGGGACGCACCCGTCCCGCGTCCCCGAGGGATTCCGGGGGGAATCCCCGTGCCGGGGGCGTTCGTCCGGCGGACGGACAGGAGCTGGCATGAGCGAGATCACAGGGCGGACCGGCCTGCGCACCGCGGCGACACCGGTCGTGCACGAGTCGTACTCCTTCGCCTGCATGCGCTGCGGGCACGCCTGGGAGCAGTCGTACGAGATCGAGCACCACAGGGACGCCGACGGACACGAGTTCGTCGTCTACGTGGCGAACGGCCGGATCGTGCCGTCCCCGCTGAGCCGCCCCGCGTGCCAGAACTGCGACGGGCACGTCGTGCGGATCATGCGGGCGGGGCAGGTGTCCTCGGTGCTCAGCGCCGCCCGGAGGCAGCGCCCGATGCCCCCGGCCGGCCCGGTGGAGGCGCCGACGACCGCCGTGGAGGACGCGGGCGGCGGCAGCCGTGCGGCGCACGGAGGACCGCACGGCGAGCAACCGCGGCACCACCACTGGCACCTGTCCGGCCTGCTGCACCCCTTCCAGCGCAAGGCGGGCTGAGCCGGTCGGCGACCGATGGGCGGCCCCGCACGCGGGCATGGACCCTTTCGTAGGATCGGGGCATGCCTTCGAACGCCGACAAGAACGCGGCGCCGCCGCTCCCGGCCCCCCTCCAGGTGCCGGTCGCCGACTCCCACACCCACCTCGACATGCAGTCCGGCACGGTGGAGGAGGGCCTCGCCAACGCCGCGTCGGTCGGCGTGACGACGGTGGTCCAGGTCGGCTGCGACGTCCGCGGCTCCCGGTGGGCGGCCGAGACGGCGGCCGCGTACGACTCCGTCCACGCCGCCGTCGCCCTGCACCCCAACGAGGCTCCGCGCATCGTGCACGGCGACCCCGACGGCTGGTCCCGGCAGGGCGCGCGGCAGCCGGGCGGAGCGGCGGCGCTCGACGAGGCCCTCGCCGAGATCGACCGCCTCGCCGCGCTTCCCCAGGTGAAGGGCGTGGGCGAGACGGGACTGGACTACTTCCGCACCGGCCCCGAGGGCAAGGAGGCGCAGGAGAGGTCCTTCCGCGCCCACATCGAGATCGCCAAGCGGCACGGCAAGGCCCTCGTCATCCACGACCGAGACGCCCACGCCGACGTCCTGCGCGTGCTGAAGGAGGAGGGCGCCCCCGAGCGCACCGTCTTCCACTGCTACTCCGGCGACGCCGAGATGGCGGAGATCTGCGCCCGCGCCGGGTACTACATGTCCTTCGCCGGCAACGTCACCTTCAAGAACGCCCAGAACCTGCGCGACGCCCTCGCCGTCGCGCCGCTGGAGCTGGTCCTCGTGGAGACCGACGCGCCGTTCCTCACCCCGGCGCCCTACCGGGGACGGCCCAACGCCCCGTACCTCGTGCCGGTCACGGTCCGCGCGATGGCCGCCGTCCGCGGCATCGACGAGGACGCCATGGCGACCGCCCTCGCCGCCAACACGGCACGCGCGTTCGGCTACTGACCCTCCCGGCGGCCATCCGAACACAACTCTGGGTAGTGGGGTTGCTTGGGAGAGTCACGATCGCTCCGCTAGGTTCTGGGGGCCCGATCCGGACCCCTCCGGACCCAGGACCCTGGAGCGTGTCGGCGTGACCAACTCGCACTCCTCGCGGGACGCGCGGTACGCGCACAACCCCGACCACGGCCCCTACGGCCACCACGGCCCGTACATCGACGTCCACAACGCGCAGACGCTGGCCTACGGCGTGTACGCGGCGCCCGAGGACCAGGGCGCGCCCGTCGCCCACGGGACGCCCGCGGCGTACGAGGACACCTACCGGCCCGCGTACGAGGCCGCCGAGCGTGAGCGTGCGCGCCGGGCGGACCGGGGTGCCGGACGCCCAGGAGCGGGAGCCGCGGCGGAGACGCGCACGCCGGCCCGGGAGGCCGCCGCGCCCGGGCCCCTCCCGCGCACCGGGACCGGGCGGCGGGCCGCGCACCGGCGCAGGCCGCGCTACGCGGAGCGCCCGGACGTCGCCTCCATGCGCCGACTGCTCCCCCAGGCGCTCGTCGTCGCCTTCCTCGCCGGCGGCACCACCGCGTTCGTCGCCAAGGACAAGGCGGTCGAGCTGACCGTCGACGGCAGGTCGCGGACCCTGCACACCTTCGCCGACGACGTGACCGAGCTGCTGGCGGAGGAGGGCGTGCGGGTGGGGGCCCACGACGTGGTGGCGCCCGCCCCCGGCACGGCGCTCGCCAGCGGTGACGAGATCGCGGTGAGCTACGGCCGCCCCGTGCGGCTCACCCTCGACGGACAGCGGCGCGAGGTGTGGACGACGGCGCGCACGGTGGAGGAGGCGCTCAGACAGCTCGGGGTGCGCCCCGAGGGCGCCTACCTCTCCGCCTCGCGCTCCCAGCCCATCGGGCGGGAGGGCCTCGCCCTCGACGTCCGCACCGAGCGCGCGCTGACGATCATGGCCGACGGCCGCTCCCGCACCCTGCGCACCAACGCGGCGACCGTGCGCGAGGCGGTCGAGGAGGCCGGGATCACCCTGCGCGGCCAGGACACCACCTCCGTGTCGCCCGGCAGCTTCCCGCGCGACGGGCAGACGGTCACCGTGCTGCGGATCACCGGCGCCAAGGAGGTGCGGGAGGAGCCGATCCCGTTCGAGGTGCGGCGGACCGAGGACCCCTCGCTGCTCCGGGGCACCGAGGTCGTGGAGCGGGCCGGACAGCCCGGGCTGCGGCGGCACACGTACATGGTGCGCACCGTCAACGGCGTCCGGCAGAAACCGAAACGGCTCAGGACCGAGCTGGTGCGCGAGCCGCGCCCGCAGACGGTGAAGGTGGGCACCAAGCCGCGGCCCGTCGCCGTGCGCGACGCCGACGACCTGAACTGGAAGGGCCTCGCGGCCTGCGAGTCCGGCGGGCGGCCCGACGCGGTGGACCCGTCGGGGACGTACGGCGGGCTGTACCAGTTCGACACCCGCACCTGGCAGAAGCTGGGCGGCACGGGGCGCCCGCAGGACGCGCCGGCGGCGGAACAGACGCTCCGCGCGAAGAAGCTGTACATGCGCCGGGGCGCGACCCCCTGGCCGCACTGCGGATCCCGCCTCTACAGCTGACGACCCACGCCCCGGCTCCCCTGCGAGCGGGGCCTTCGGCCGCGGGCGGTCCGTGGGGTTGCTCGCGCAGGGATTTGCGGCCGCGGGCGGTCCGTGGTTGCCCGCGCAGTTCCCCGCGCCCCTTGGGGGTGGCCCCGCCGCCGGCCGAACGGTCCCGCCGGGCCGCGGGCGGTCCTGCCGCGTTACGGCGCGGTCGAGCCGTGAACCGCGGGGCGGTTGTGCCGCCACCGTCGCCTGCTGCCGCGTTCCGGCGCGGTCGAGCCGCAAACTGCGGGCAGTCGTGCCGCCTGGGGCGGCACGGGTGGGCGCGGCGGCACCCCGCCGGCGCCGGGCTGCGCGTCCCACCCCCCGGCACCAGCCCCCCGCACCCGCGCCGCCCGGCGACCCGGCGACCTGGGACGGCCGGGCCCGGCACCCCCCGTACCCTTGTCCCGTGAGCAGCCCCTCCCCCGACGCCCTCCTCGGCCCCGCCGACATCCGCGAACTCGCGGCGGTCCTCGGCGTGCGCCCCACCAAGCAGCGCGGCCAGAACTTCGTGATCGACGCGAACACCGTCCGCCGGATCGTCCGCACCGCGGAGGTCCGCCCCGACGACGTGGTGGTCGAGGTCGGCCCCGGGCTCGGGTCCCTCACCCTCGCGCTGCTGGAGGTCGCCGACCGGGTCACCGCCGTCGAGATCGACGACGTGCTGGCGGGCGCGCTGCCCGCGACGATCGCGGCGCGCATGCCGGAACGCGCGGAGCGCTTCGCGCTGGTGCACTCCGACGCGATGCACGTGACCGGGCTGCCGGGCCCCGCCCCGACCGCGCTGGTCGCGAACCTGCCCTACAACGTCGCCGTGCCCGTGCTGCTGCACATGCTCGACACCTTCCCGAGCATCGAGCGCACCCTCGTCATGGTCCAGTCGGAGGTCGCCGACCGCCTCGCCGCCCCGCCCGGCTCGAAGGTGTACGGCGTGCCGTCCGTGAAGGCCAACTGGTACGCCGAGGTCAAGCGGGCCGGCGCCATCGGGCGCAACGTCTTCTGGCCGGCGCCGAACGTCGACAGCGGGCTGGTCTCCCTGGTCCGCCGGGCCGAGCCGCTGAAGACCACCGCCTCGAAGGGCGAGGTCTTCGCCGTCGTCGACGCGGCGTTCGCACAGCGCCGCAAGACGCTGCGGGCCGCGCTCGCCGGCTGGGCCGGTTCCGCCGCGCGGGCCGAGGAGGCGCTCGTCGCGGCCGGGGTCTCCCCGCAGGCGCGCGGGGAGTCGCTCACCGTCGAGGAGTTCGCGCGCATCGCCGAGCACAAGCGGAAGGACTCCGAGTGACCGTCACCGTGCGCGTGCCCGCCAAGGTCAACGTGCAGCTCGCCGTGGGCGCCGCCCGCCCCGACGGCTTCCACGACCTGGCGAACGTCTTCCTCGCGGTCGGCCTGTACGACGAGGTCACGGCGGCCCCGGCCGAGGAGCTGCGCGTCACCTGCGAGGGCCCGGACGCCGGCCAGGTCCCCCTGGACCGTACGAACCTGGCCGCGCGGGCCGCCCTCGCCCTCGCCGAACGGTACGGCCGCAGCCCCGACGTGCACCTGCACATCGCCAAGGACATCCCCGTCGCCGGCGGCATGGCGGGCGGCAGCGCGGACGGCGCGGCCGCGCTCGTCGCCTGCGACGCGCTGTGGGGCACCCGCGCGAGCCGCGACGAACTCCTCGACATCTGCGCCGAACTGGGCAGCGACGTGCCCTTCAGCCTGGTCGGCGGGGCCGCCCTCGGCACCGGCCGGGGCGAGAAGCTGACCGCCCTGGAGGTCGGCGGAACCTTCCACTGGGTGTTCGCGATGGCCGAGCGGGGGCTGTCGACACCGGCCGTGTTCCGTGAGTTCGACCGCCTGGCCGAGGGCGTCGACATCCCGGAGCCCGTCGCCTCCGACGCACTCCTCGACGCCCTCGCCGACGGCGACCCGGACGCCCTCGCCGCCGCCGTCTCCAACGACCTCCAGCCCGCCGCCCTCTCGCTCTTCCCCGAGCTCGCCGGCACCCTCGCCGCCGGCCGCGCGGCGGGCGCCCTCGCCGCGCTCGTCTCGGGTTCGGGCCCGACCACCGCGTTCCTCGCGCGCGACACGGCCTCCGCGACGGAGATCGCCGAGACGCTGCGGACGTCCGGGACCTGCCGGAGCGTGCGCACCGCGTCGGGGCCGGTGCCGGGCGCGACGCTGCTCGGCGGGCGCCCCTGACCTGCGGGGGAACGGTCACCGACCGGCGCACATTACGCTGGGAGGCTGACCGATCCCCCCGGGCAGGAGAGAAATGGCCGTCAACCTGGTCAATGTCGAGAACGTCAGCAAGGTGTACGGCACGCGTGCCCTGCTCGACGGCGTCTCCCTCGGCGTCTCCGAAGGGGACCGCATCGGCGTGGTGGGCCGCAACGGCGACGGCAAGACCACCCTGATCCGGATGCTCGCCAAGGTGGAGGAGGCCGACACCGGGCGGGTCACCCACTCCGGGGGCCTGCGCCTCGGGGTGCTGACGCAGCACGACTCCCTCGACCCGGCGGCCACCGTCCGGCACGAGGTCATCCGGGACATGGCCGACCACGAGTGGGCCGGCAACGCCAAGATCAGGGACGTCCTCACCGGCCTCTTCGGCGGGCTCGACCTCCCCGGCTTCCCCCAGGGCCTCGACACCGTCATCGGGCCGCTCTCCGGCGGCGAGCGCCGCCGCATCGCGCTCGCCAAGCTGCTCATCGACGAGCAGGACCTGATCGTCCTCGACGAGCCCACCAACCACCTCGACGTCGAGGGCATCGCCTGGCTCGCCCAGCACCTGCGCGAGCGCCGCTCCGCCCTGGTGTGCGTCACCCACGACCGCTGGTTCCTCGACCAGGTCTGCACCCGCATGTGGGACGTCCAGCGCGGCACCGTCCACGAGTACGAGGGCGGCTACTCCGACTACGTCTTCGCGCGCGCGGAGCGCGAGCGCATCGCGGCCACGGAGGAGTCCAAGCGGCAGAACCTCGTCCGCAAGGAGCTCGCCTGGCTCCGCCGCGGCGCCCCCGCGCGCACCTCCAAGCCCCGCTTCCGGGTCGAGGCGGCCAACGAGCTCATCAAGGACGTGCCGCCGCCCCGGGACAGCAGCGAGCTGATGAAGTTCGCGTCCTCGCGGCTCGGCAAGACCGTCTTCGACCTCGAGGACGTCACCGTCCAGGCCGGTCCGAAGGTGCTCCTCAAGCACGTCACCTGGCAGCTCGGCCCCGGCGACCGCATCGGCCTCGTCGGCGTGAACGGCGCCGGCAAGACCTCCCTGCTGCGGGCCATGGCCGAGGCGGCCCGGACGCAGGGCGAGGCGCAGCCCGCGGGCGGGCGGATCGCCGTCGGCCGGACCGTCAAGCTCGCCTACCTCTCCCAGGAGGTCGCCGAACTCGACCCGAACTGGCGGGTCCTCGAAGCCGTCCAGCGGGTCCGGGAGCGCGTCGACCTCGGCAAGGGGCGTGAGATGACCGCCGGGCAGCTCTGCGAGACGTTCGGCTTCGGCAAGGAGAAGCAGTGGACGCCGGTCGGCGACCTGTCCGGCGGTGAGCGGCGCCGCCTCCAGCTCCTGCGTCTGCTGATGGACGAGCCCAACGTCCTCTTCCTCGACGAGCCGACCAACGACCTCGACATCGAGACCCTGACCCAGCTCGAGGACGTTCTCGACGGCTGGCCCGGCTCGATGATCGTCATCTCCCACGACCGCTTCTTCGTCGAGCGGACGACCGACCGCGTCTTCGCGCTCCTCGGCGACGCCACCCTGCGGATGCTGCCGCGCGGCATCGACGAGTACCTGGAGCGCCGCCACCGCATGGAGGAGGCGGCCGCCGCCGCGGCCCCCGTACCGGCCGCCCAGAAGGCCGTCCCCGAGAAGAGCGCCGCCGACCAGCGCGCCGCCAAGAAGGAACTCCAGAAGATCGAGCGGCAGTTGGACAGGATCTCCGAGAAGGAGACGAAGCTCCACACCCAGATCGCCGACGACGCCACCGACTTCGAGAAGGTCGCCCGGCTCGACGCCGAACTGCGGGAGTTGGCGGGGGAGCGCGAGGAACTGGAGCTGCGCTGGCTGGAGCTGGCGGAGGACGCGTAGCGGGGGACGCGCCGCGGGGGCTGCGCTGCGGAGGACGTGGAGTCACGGCGCGCATCGAACGTGCGCGCCGTCCAACGCGGGGGCGCGTGCGCCGCGTGAAGGGGGCGTGAAGGCGCGTAACGACGGCATCACGGGCCGGTGCTCCCTTGGGAACAGGCGTGCAGCCGGGCCCGTGGGGCGTCCGTCCCGGGTGATAGAAAGAGCCGTCTGAAACCTTTTTGAGAACGACTCTGGGTCCGTCACGAACCTCAGGGCGTGGCTAAAAATCAGTGAACGAGGGGGAACACGCTGATGACTCAGCCGCCCAACCAGCCGCCGCAGCCCGGCGGTTTCGGAGCACCGCAGCAGCAACCGCCCCAGGACCAGCCGCAGCCTCCGCAGCCGCCGCACGCTCCGCAGCCTCCGCAGGGTGGCTTCGGCGCGCCGCAGATGCCGGCCCAGCCGCCGCAGTCCCCGCAGCCCGGTTACGGCTACCCGCAGCCACAGCCCCCGCAGCCCGGCCCCTACGGCGCCCCGGCCGCCCCCGGCCCTTACGGCGGTCCGCCGCAGCCGGGCCCGTACGGCCGGCCCGGCGGGCCCTACGGACAGCAGCCCGGTTACGGCTACCCGCCCCCGCCCGGAGCCCAGTTCCCCGGTGCCCCCGGCACCCCGCCGCCGCCCGGCGGGCGCGGCCCCTCCAGGAGGAAGCCCGCTCTGATCGCCGGGGCGGCGGTGGCGGCGCTGCTGGTGATCGGCGGCACGGTGTTCGTGGTCACCGGCGGAGACGACGGCGGGAAGAAGAAGCCCGTCGCCGGGCCGAGCGACGACGCGAAGGCGTCCACGAGCGGGAGCCCGGTCAACCCCGGTGACGGCAGCGGCGACGGCGGCGAGGACCCGGAGGACTTCAACGCGGACCGCAAGTCCGGCGAGGCCAAGGTGCTCTGGTACAAGGAGGCGCCCGACGCGCCCGCCTCCGGCGCCGACGCCCCCGGCATGTGGATCACCTCCAAGACCGCGGTGAAGGCCGCCTACAAGGATCTCGTCGCCTACAACGTCGGTGACGGCAAGCCGACCTGGGACACCATCACGTTCCCGCAGAAGATCTGTGCCGTCACCCCGCAGAAGACGGCGGACGACAAGGTCGTCGTCGCGTACATGAGCGGCACCAGCGACCGCGCCAAGTGCAACCAGCTCCAGCAGATCGACCTCAACACCGGCGCCAAGGGCTGGAAGGGCGTGGTCGAGGACGGCGCGCTGTTCGACAGCGCGATCACCATCGAGCTGTCCCTCGCGGGCAACACCCTGATGGTGGGCCGTTCGCAGTCCGGCACGGCCTACGACGTCCGGACCGGCAAACAGCTGTGGGAGAAGAAGAAGTACGGCGACGCCTGCTTCCCCACCGCCTTCGCGGGCGGCCCGAAGCTGATCTCGGTGGCCTCCTGCGACGCGAGCGGCGCCAACGAGCACGACGAGGTGCAGGAACTGGACCCGGCGACCGGCAAGGTCAAGTGGACCCAGAAGTTCGACAAGGGCTGGCGGGTCTCGCGGACCTACTCCGTCGACCCGCTGGTCATCTACAGCACCAACAGTGACAAGAAGGCCTGGAACATCTCGACGCTCAAGCCGAACGGCACGTTCCGTTCGCAGGTCTCCGTCGACGAGAACTTCCAGCCGGAGTGCGGCTGGGCCGTCCTGCAGCGCAAACTGACCGGCTGTGAGGGCACGGCCGCCGACGCCAACACCCTGTACCTGCCGACCGAGGCGACCAGCGGCCCCAATGAGATCGTCGCGATCGACCTCGGCACCGGCAAGGAGAAGTGGCGCGTGAAGTCACCGGCGGACGAGTCGATGCTGCCGGTGCAGGTCGAGGGCGGCAACCTCGTCGCCTATGTCGAGCCGTCGTACGACGCGGCCGGCCGGGTCGTGTCGATCCCCACGGGCGGCTCCGCGCACACGCCGACGACGCTGCTGCAACTGCCCGAGAGCACGATCGACCTCGAGGACGGCTTCTACTCGCGGGACATCGCCTGGGTCGACGGGCGCTTCTACCTCTCCTCCACCCGGCTGACGGGCAACGACGACGCGAAGGAGAAGCTGATGCTCGCCTACGGCAAGTGAGGCTGTCTCCCCGGTCCTTCCGTCCCGGCCCCGTGCCCCGTCTCCCCGAGCGTTCTCCCGAGGTACCCACACCATGACCCAGCCGCCACCCACGCCGCCGAACCAGCCCCCGCAGGGCACGCCCCAGGACCGGCCCCCGCAGCCCGCGCAGCAGCAGGGCGCCTTCGGCGCGCCCCAGCCGCCGCAGGCCCCCCAGGACGCCCCGCCGCAGGACGCGACTCCCCAGGACGCCCCGCCGCAGGACGCCCCGCCGCAGGGCGGTTCCGGCGCCCCGCAGCCGCCCGCGGCGCCGCCGGCGCCGCCCGGGGGCCCGCAGCTCGGCAAGTCGCCGGGCGACCCCACGCCCCAGCAGGCGGCGCAGAACCGCCAGGCGCCCCAGGCCGGTCAGCCCCCGCAGGCTCCGCCGACCCCGCCGCAGCCCCCGCAGCCCCAGCCGGGCTACGGCTACCCGCAGGCGGCCCAGCCCGCCCAGCCGCCGCAGCCCCCCACGGGCCCCGGCTACGGCTATCCGAACCAGCAGGCACAGCCGGGCCAGCCCGCGCAACCGGGTCAGCCGAACCCCTACGCCCAGCAGCCCGCGTACGGCCAGCAGCCTCCGTACGGCCAGCCGCCGGCGTACGGCCAGCAGCCCGCGTACGGCCAGCCGCCCGGCTACGGCTACCCGGGGCAGCCGGGCCAGCCCGGTCAGCCGGGTTACCCGGCCGGCTACGGCTACCCCGGCCAGCCGCCGACGATGCCCATGAACGCCCAGCCCGGCGGGCAGCCCGGCTCGGGCCGGAAGATGAACGCCCAGGTGGCCATCATCGTCGCCGCGGTGGTCGCGATCGCGCTGATCGTCGGCGGCGGCGTCTGGTACGCGAAGTCGGGCGACAGCGGCAAGAAGGACGACACCGCGAGCTCCGGCGGCACGAACGGGGGCGGCGACGACAAGGGCGGCACCGGTGGCACGTCCTCCTCGGGATCCGAGAAGGTGCCCTCCGACCCCGCCTCCAAGGTCCTCTTCCAGCTCCCGTCGCCCCCGGTCGCCAAGGACGACAGCGTCGTCGTGACCGGCTCCTGGCTGACCGAGAAGGCGTACGTGAAGTCGGGCGTCGCCGAGGTCGTCGGCTACGACCCGGACAAGGGCACGAAGCTGTGGACGATCAAGCTGCCCGGCCCGGTGTGCACGGCCAGCAAGTACGCCACCGAGGACGACAAGACGGCGATCGTCTTCCAGCCGAAGATGCCGCCCAAGGACTCCTCGGCCGGCTGCACGCAGGTCGCGGCGATCGACCTCGCCGCCGGCAAGCAGCTGTGGACGAAGAGCGTCTCGTCCGGCGACTACCCGGTCACCTTCGACAACGTCACGGTCAGCGCGAACACGGTGGCGCTCGGCGCGACCGAGGGCGGCGCGGCCTTCGACATCACCACCGGCAAGCAGCTGTGGGCCCCCAAGCCCGCCGACACCTGCTACGACTCCGGCTACGGCGGCGGCGCCAAGCTGGTCGCGGTGCGCAAGTGCGGTGACTACGACGCGCGCGAGCTGCACATCCAGACCATCGACCCGGCCTCCGGGAAGGTGCTCTCCGAGTACAAGATGGCGACCGGCATCGAGTACGCGAGCATCGTGTCGACGGACCCGCTGGTCGTGGCCGCCGACGTCGGCGACAGCGCCCAGGACGGCAGCGGCATCTCCGACTTCTTCTCCATCGACAACAAGACCGGCAAGCTGAAGACCCGCATCTCCGCGCCGGGCGAGCAGTTCGCGGCCCGCTGCGACGGCATCACCAAGATCGAGCACTGCACGGGCCTGGCGGTCGGCGGCAACCGGTTGTACATCCCGACCGAGGAGCACGACGGCACCGGGGAGTACAGCCGGACCAACGAGATCGTCGCCTTCGACCTCACCACCGGCAAGCAGACCGGCCAGCGCGCCGACGCCGGCGACGGCTACGAACTCGTCCCGCTGCGCATGGACGGCAACAACGTGATCGCGTACAAGCGGGCGCCGTACGACGAGGGCGGGCAGATCGTCAGCATCGACGGCGGCTCGTTCAAGCAGACGAAGCTGATGCAGAACCCGTCGACGGAGGCCGTGCGGGACGCGGAGTCCAGCATGCTCCCGGAGTACTCCGAGATCATCTACTCCCAGGGGCACCTGTACATGTCCGCGGTGTACGCGGACGACTCCAGCTCCGGCGACAAGGAGTACCTGGCACTCGCCTTCGGCACGAGCGGCTGATCGCGGGCGTCCGCTCGCCCCACCGGGTGCCGCCGACGGCCCCGCCCCGCTCGGGGGCGGGGCCGTTCGCGTACCGCTCGTCACCCTCACAGGAGAGGAAGTTCGGCGATCCGGGCACTTCTGACGAGTAGGGGGAGCGCAACGTCGAACAAGCGTGTAGCTTCCGGGGGCATGAAGGACGAGGTGCCGGGGGGCACCTTTTGTCTGTCGGAATCTGGCTGTTTCCGGCTTTGCCTGTTTGCCCGTGTGGGCATCCATGGGGGGACTGGGGGGTTGCTCGATGGGAGTGCGGCTCATGGTGGTCGACGACCACCGTCTGCTCGCCGAGGCCTTGGCCTCGGCGTTGAAACTGCGCGGGCACCGCGTGCTCGCCGCGGCGGCGCCCGCCGCGGGCGCGGCGGAACTCGTGATCACCCGGGCACCGGAGGTGTGCCTGCTGGGGACGGCGACCCCGGCCGAGCCGGGCATCTTCGACCCGGTCGTACGGATCAAGCGGGAGCGGCCCCAGGTCGCCGTGCTGGTCCTGGGCCCGGTGCCGAGCCCACGCGGCATCGCGGCGGCCTTCGCGGCCGGCGCCTCGGGGTACGTACGGCACGACGAGCGCATCGAGGGCGTCGAGCGGGCGATCATGAAGGCGCGGGCGGGCGAGGCGGCGGTCGCGCCGCAACTCCTGCAGGGCGCCTTCAGTGAGCTGCTGAACCCGGCCGCCCAGCCCGACGACGAGGGTCAGCGCCTGCTCCAGATGCTCACCCCGCGCGAGGTCGAGGTCCTCGTGCGTGTCGCCGACGGCGAGGACACCCGCCTGATCGCGGCCGGCATGGGCATAGCCCCCTCCACGGCCCGCACCCACGTCCAGCGCGTGCTGATGAAACTGGGCGTCGGGTCACGGTTGGAGGCCGCGGCACTGGCCGCCAGAACGGGCCTGCTGGACCGGGCGGGACCGTTGCCGCACGGTCCCCGGGACATGGCACAGGGGCCGGAGTCCTGAATCCTGGCTCATCACGCCGCGCCGACCACTCCGCCGCCCGCCCGTATGCCCGCGAGGAGGTGGGCCATGGCGGTGGGGGTGGCGGTGAGGGCGGTGGCAGGGGTGTCGCTCTCTCGGAGGTGGATCTCTCCGGGGGAGGCGGCGAGTTCGACACAGGTGTCGCCTTCGCCGCCACCGGAGAACGTGGACTTCTGCCAGTGCAGGGCGTGTTGGTCCATCGCGTACCTCACAGCTCCTTCGTCAGGCGGTGGATGAAGTCCCGTGACGCCACGGGGTCCAGTGACGCCTCCCTCACCCTACGGAAGAGTGTTCGGAGCTGTTTCAACTGCGCTTGCGCGTCGATGAAGAGAACGCCGGTGGGGCTGTCGCGAAGCCCGGTGTCCAGTTCGGGCACGGGCCCTGCCAGGTACATCATCGAGGCGGCAGCACCGCCGAATCCGTCCTGGTCGGTGGGAATGACGCGCACGCTGACGTGGCCTTGTTCGATCTCGTCGAGGATGCGGCGGAGTTGCGCGAGTGCGACCTGGCGGTCGGCAACGCGGACGCGCAGCGCGAACTCGTGGACGATCGTCTCGTACGGCATGGGGTTGTCGCCCTCGATCACGCAGCGTCGCCGCATCCGGTGTTCGACGCGGGGTGCCAGCTCGCTCTCGGGAAGTTCCGGACGCACGTAGCTGAAGACGGCGCGGGCGTAGTCGGGGGTCTGGAGCAGGCCGGGAACGTAGGTGATGACGATCTCCCGCAGGGCCGTCGCATGGTGTTCCGCCTCGGCCACGTCCAAGTGCACCTGCGGAAGAACGCCTCGGTATTCCTCCCACCAGCCACGTGTGCGGTCGGTGGCCATGGACACGAGGGCCTCGATCAACTCTTCGTCCGTGCAGGCGCAGTGAGCCGCCAGCCTCCGTAGTCGCTCCTCGCTGATGGCGGAGCTCCCGGCCTCGATCTGACTCATGTGGGCCGAGCTCGACCCGAGAAGCGCGGCCACCTCCTTGGCCGGCTTCCCCGCAGCATCTCGCAGTTTGCGCAGCTCGGAGCCCAGACGGACCTGTCGTGCGGTGGGCTGGTTCCGCATGGTCATCCGCGTAACTGCCTCTCTGGAGCTACTCGTTCGAGGGTCAGATTACGGGAGCCGGTTGCAGGGGTAGGAATTTCTACCCTACCGTCAGTGACGCGACCTTCACGCAGCGGAAGCGCACCGCTCCGTCCAGCCATGGCGGCTGCGGCACTGCCACCGCACCCCAACCACCCCCCTCACTGCCGGAGTTGACGCATGCCCACAACTGAAGCCGCATCCTGGGAGTACTCCCTCTACATCCCCAACGACCCCAGAGCCGTCCCCGTCTCCCGCCGCACCCTGCGCCTGATCCTCACCCTCCACGGTCTGATCCACCTCGCCGACACCGCGGAACTGATCGCCACGGAGCTGCTCGCCAACGCCGTCCAGCACACCACCGGCCCCGCCGCCCTCCGCGTCCGCTACACGGACGGCGTACTGAGGGTCGGCGCCTGGGATGCCGACCCCGAACCCCCCGACCCACCCGCCAAGCTCGACGAACTCACCGACGCCGAGGGCGGCCGGGGCCTCGCCCTGGTCCGGGCCTGCGCGGACGTCTGGGGCTGGCAGCCGCTCTCCCGGTTCGGGCACCGGGGCAAGTACGTCTGGTGCGACCTGGCCGTCGCGTAGTGCCCAGCCCCTCGTATGGGGGCCTCGATCCCCCGATTGGTGTCCGTTTGTTTGCCGTGGTCGGCCCCGGCGTGTTGGAGTGCAAAAGGTGCAATCGTAACATACGGTGCACAATCGTAACGTTCCGTGCTCGGACGGAGCGCAACCAGACTGAAAGGTACGTAATGCGCAAGCTTCGCAAGGCCGCTCTCGTGGCCGCCATGATCGGAAGCCTCAGCATGGCCGGCGCGGGCGTCGCCTCCGCCACGGACTACGCCAAGTCCACGGACGGCGGGGACGACGTCAGGCAGTGCCTGCAGAACGCTCAGGCGGGCAACCAGGAGGCGGGTGGCCTCATCAGCGCCCTGAACAACCTGAACGTCAACGTCCTCGGCGTTCAGACGATCTCCAACTCGGCCCAGAACTCCTGCGTCATCGGGGACAACTCCTTCTCGGCGAACTTCAACGAGGTGGAAGCCGACAGGAACGACGCCGGTCTCCTGAACCTTCTCTGAGCGGCTTAACCGAGGCGGCTCCGGGATCCAAGAACTCCGGATCCTGGAGCCAGCTCGTGCCGTCAGCAGGCGGCATCGCCTGACATAGCCGTACGGGGCCGGGACCCCCGCCGCACCTGGCGGGCCCCGGCCCCGTACGCATGCCGCTACTCGCCCCGCGGCCGCTCGCCCTCCGGCGACGCCGCCTCCGGCGGCAGCGTCGGCGTCGGGTGCGACGTCGGCCGCAGCTTCAGCCACACCAGGAAGAAGATCCCCAGCAGCAGCATGCCCAGGCCGGTCCACAGGTTGATGTTGATCCCCTGGGCCTTGTCGATGGCTGCCTGGTCGTCGGTCAGGCCGACGATCATGACGATGACGCCGTAGACGACGAACAGGCCGCCGATGATGCGGCGCAGGTCGAAGATGCGGGCCGCGGTCTCGGACTTCTCCTCGAGTTCGGTGACCTCCCGCTGGACGTCCGCCTCGGAGAATCCCGCATGCCGCAGTCGCTCGGCTGCCCTGGCCCGCTCGTCGGGCTCGAATTGCTCAGACATGGTCTTTCCATCCTCCCGCGATCGGCGTCGGCGGGCTCAGAACGAGAACGGGATGTAGCAGGCGGCGGCCAGGATCACCGCGCCCCAGCCCAGCAGGGCCGGCTTGCGGTACCAGGCCTCGTCGCCCGGCGCGGGCGGCTCGGCCATGCCGGGGGAGCGGGTGCCGTAGACGAGGCCCTGGAGCTCCTCGGTCGGCTTGGGGGCGGTGAAGAGGGACACCGCGAACATCACCACCGCGCCCGCCACGAAGCCGGCGATCGCCGAGACGAAGTTGGCGCCCTGGTCGGTGGGGATGTCGATGATGCCCTGCTTGTAGATCCAGAAGTAGTTGACCATCGCCGCCGTGGTGCCGGCGAGCAGTCCCCAGAAGCCCGACTTCATCGACGCCCGCCGCCAGAACATGCCGACGATGAAGACGACGAACATCGGCACGTTGAAGAAGGAGAACAGCGTCTGGAGGTAGGCCATGATGTTCGAGAAGGAGGAGGCCAGGAACGCCGTGCCGATCGACGCGAGCACACCGATCGCGGTGATCAGGCGGCCGAAGCGGACGTAGTAGTCGTCCTGCCGGCCCACCACCACGTACTTCGCCCAGATGTCGTTGGTGAAGACCGTGTTGAAGGACGAGACGTTGGCCGCCATGCCGGCCATGAACGCCGCCAGCAGGCCCGTCACCGCGATGCCGAGCACGCCGTTGGGCAGGAGCTGTTCCATCAGGTACGGGATGGCGTCGTTGTACTGCAGGTCGGAGTTCGCGGTGCCGATGTTCGGGACCAGGGCCGCCGCCACCAGGCCGGGGATCATCACCAGGAAGACGATGAAGATCTTCGGGAACGCGGCGATAAGCGGGGTGCGCTGGGCCGCGGAGAGGTTCCTCGCCGACAGGGCGCGCTGGACCTCCGCGAAGTTCGTCGTCCAGTAGCCGAAGGACAGCACGAAGCCGAGGCCGAGGACGATCGTCAGCCAGTTCGCGCCCAGCGGGTTGTCGCTGCCGATGCCGGTGCCGCCCCAGGCCGTCACGAAGTCGTCGCCCCGGGTCGTCGTCAGCGTGTCGGTCAGGCCGTCCCAGCCGCCGGCCCTCTTCAGGCCCAGCACCGTCAGCGGGATCAGGGCCGCCAGGATCACGAAGAACTGGAGCACCTCGTTGTAGATCGCCGACGACAGGCCGCCCAGGGTGATGTACGCGAGGACGAAGAAGCCCGCGACCACGATCGCCACCCACTGCGGCCAGCCCAGCAGCGCCTCGACGACGATCGCGAGGGCGTACAGGTTCACGCCCGAGATCAGGATGGCGGCGAAGGCGAACAGGACGGAGCTGAGCAGGTGCGCTCCCCGGTCGAAGCGCAGCAGCAGGAACTCGGGGACCGATCGGACCTTGGAGCCGTAGTAGAACGGCATCATCACCAGGCCGAGGAAGACCATGGCCGGGATGGCGCCGATCCAGTACCAGTGGACCGTGTACGCGCCGTACTGGGCGCTGTTCGCGGCCATGCCGAGGATCTCCGTGGCCGCCAGGTTGGCGGAGATGAAGGCGAGGCCGGTGATCCAGGCGGGCAGGGAGCGGCCCGAGAGGAAGAAGTCGAGGCTGGTCTTCACCGAGCGGCGGGCGGCGAAGCCGATGCCGAGGACGACCACGAAGTAGATCCCGAGGATCGTGTAGTCCAGCCAGTTGGTCGGAAGCCGTAGCTCCGCCGCGAGATACGTGGGGGTTCGCATGCGCTGCTCACTTCGCTTGGTGTTCTCTGTTTGGTTGTGGTGGTGACTTTCGTGGGGGATTGTGGTTTGATGTGTTCGGTTCTGTTTGAAGCATGAACTGCATGATCGTTTCGACCGTCACGGCTGTTCCGGCCGATTCGATCGGCTCGATCTGCTGTGCTCGGTGTACGGATGGAGAGTCGCGGTGAAGAAGACCTCGACCCGCTTGGCCGACGGTCGTGAGCTCATCTACTACGACCTGCGGGACGACTCGGTGCGCGACGCGGTGGACCGCCGCCCGCTGGAGCCCACGGTCACCACTTCGGAGGTACGCCGGGACGCGCTCCTCGGCGACTGTGTCGCCATCGCCTCGCACCGGCAGGGGCGCACCTACCACCCGCCGGCCGACGAGTGCCCCCTGTGCCCGTCGCAGGGCGAGCGGCTCAGCGAGATCCCCGACTCGTCCTACGACGTCGTCGTCTTCGAGAACCGCTTTCCCTCCCTCGCCGGCGACTCCGGGCGCTGCGAGGTCGTCTGCTTCACCTCCGACCACAACGCCTCCTTCGCCGACCTCACCGAGGAGCAGGCGCGACTGGTGCTCGACGCGTGGACCGACCGGACGTCCGAGCTGTCGCATCTCCCCTCCGTGGAACAGGTGTTCTGCTTCGAGAACCGCGGTGCCGAGATTGGCGTGACCCTGGGTCACCCGCACGGGCAGATCTACGCCTACCCCTTCACCACCCCTCGCACCGCCCTGATGCTGCGCCAGGTGGCCGCCCACAAGGACGCCACGGGCGGCGAGAACCTGTTCGACGCGGTACTGGAGAGGGAACTCGCCGACGAGCGGGTCGTCCTGGAGGGTGAACACTGGGTCGCCTTCGTGCCGTACGCGGCGCACTGGCCGTACGAGGTGCACCTGTACCCCAAGCGCCGCGTCCCCGACCTGCTCGGCCTCGACGAGGACGCGCGCACAGAGTTCCCCAAGGTCTATCTGGAACTGTTGAGGCGCTTCGACCGGATCTTCGGGGAGAGTGAGCCTCCGACGCCGTACATCGCCGCCTGGCACCAGGCGCCGTTCGGCCACCTGGAGGACTTCGAGGGCGTCAACCGCGACGACTTCGCGCTGCACCTCGAGCTTTTCACCATCCGCCGTACGTCCGGCAAGCTGAAGTTCCTCGCGGGTTCCGAATCCGGCATGAGCGTGTTCATCAACGACGTGCCGCCGGAGCGCGCGGCCGAGCGACTGCGAGAGGTAGCGAGTTCATGAGCGGCAAGTACCTGGTCACGGGTGGCGCGGGATACGTCGGCAGCGTCGTCGCCCAGCACCTGCTGGAAGCGGGACACGAGGTCGTCGTCCTCGACAACCTGTCCACCGGCTTCCGCGAGGGCGTCCCGGCCGGTGCCTCCTTCATCGAGGGCGACATCCGCGACGCCGCCAAGTGGCTCGACGCCTCCTTCGACGCCGTCCTCCACTTCGCCGCGTTCTCCCAGGTCGGCGAGTCGGTGGTGAAGCCGGAGAAGTACTGGGACAACAACGTCGGCGGCACCATGGCCCTGCTCGGCGCCATGCGCGAGGCCGGCGTGCGCAAGCTGGTCTTCTCCTCGACGGCCGCCACCTACGGCGAGCCGGTCAGCACTCCCATCACCGAGACCGACCCGACCGCGCCGACCTCCCCCTACGGCGCCTCCAAGCTCGCCGTCGACCACATGATCACCGGCGAGGCCGCCGCCCACGGGCTCGGCGCCGTCTCGCTGCGCTACTTCAACGTGGCCGGCGCCTACGGCGCGTACGGCGAGCGCCACGACCCCGAGTCGCACCTCATCCCGCTCGTCCTCCAGGTCGCGCAGGGCAGGCGGGACGCGATCTCCGTCTTCGGCGACGACTACCCGACCCCGGACGGCACCTGCATCCGCGACTACATCCACGTCGCGGACCTGGCCGAGGCCCACCTGCTGGCCGTCGAGGCCGCCACCCCCGGCGAACACCTCATCTGCAACCTCGGCAACGGCAACGGCTTCTCCGTCCGCGAGGTCGTCGAGACCGTCCGCAAGGTCACCGGCCACCCGATCCCCGAGGTCGTGGCCCCCCGCCGCGGCGGCGACCCGGCGGTCCTGGTCGCCTCGGCGGCCACCGCCCGCGAGCGGCTCGGCTGGAATCCGTCCCGCGCGGACCTCGCGGGTATCGTCGCCGACGCGTGGGAGTTCACGCAGAAGATCGCAAGGGAGCAGTAGTGGCGGCACAGCAGCAGGTCAGGGACGCCTTCGTCACGCTGTACGGGGCCGAGCCCGAGGGCGTCTGGTCGGCGCCCGGCCGCGTCAACCTCATCGGTGAGCACACCGACTACAACGACGGCTTCGTGATGCCCTTCGCGCTGCCGCACACCGCGGTCGCCGCGGTCTCGCGCCGCGAGGACGGCCGGCTGCGCCTGCACTCGGCGGACGTCGAGGGCGGCGTCGTCGACCTGGCGCTCGACGACCTCGCCCCCGAGTCGGACAGCGCCTGGACGGCGTACCCGGCCGGCGTGGTCTGGGCCCTGCGCGAGGCCGGCCACCCCGTCACCGGCGCCGACGTCCACCTCGCCTCCACCGTCCCCTCGGGCGCGGGCCTGTCCTCGTCGGCGGCCCTCGAGGTCGTCGTCGCGCTGGCCCTCAACGACCTGTACGACCTCGGCCTGCAGCGCTGGCAGCTCGCCCGCCTGTGCCAGCGCGCCGAGAACGTCTACGTCGGCGCCCCCACCGGGATCATGGACCAGACCGCGTCCGCCTGCTGCGAGGCCGGCCACGCCCTGTTCCTCGACACCCGCGACCTCTCCCAGAAGCAGATCCCCCTCGACCTGGCCGCCGAGGGCATGCGCCTGCTCGTCGTCGACACCCAGGTCAAGCACGCCCACAGCGACGGCGAGTACGGCAAGCGCCGCGCCGGCTGCGAGAAGGGCGCGGCCCTGCTCGGCGTCGACGCCCTGCGCGACATCGCCTACGCCGACCTGGACACGGCGCTGGAGCGGCTGGGCGACGAGGAGGAGATCCGCCGCCTGGTCCGCCACGTGGTGACGGAGGACGAGCGCGTCGAGCGGGTCGTGTCCCTCCTCGAGGAGGGCGACACCCGCGCCGTCGGCCCGGTCCTCACCCAGGGCCACGCCTCCCTCCGCGACGACTTCCGCATCTCCTGCCCCGAGTTGGACCTGGTCGTGGACACCGCTCTCGCCTCCGGCGCGCTGGGCGCCCGGATGACCGGCGGCGGCTTCGGCGGCTCGGCGATCGTCCTCGTGGAGGACACCGACGTCGACACCGTCACCAAGGCGGTCGTGGAGGCCTTCGCCGCGGCGGACTTCACCTCGCCGCGCGTGTTCGAGGCGGTGCCTTCGGCGGGGGCGCGGCGGCTCGTCTGAGCTTCCTCGCAGGTGTGGCGGCCCGCGTCTCCCGTCGACGCGGGCCGCCTCACCCCAGCCGCTTCGTCAGCGTGAACTCCGTGAGCCCGGGCGGGTAGTCCTCGATCACGCACGCCACCTCGTACCCGAGCTTCTTGTAGAACCCCGGCGCCTGGAAGTCCCACGTCTCCAGCCGCACCCGCCGGCAGCCCCGCTCCTCCTTCGCGAGGCGTTCGGCCTCCGTGAGCAGGTTGGTGCCGAGGCCCGTGCCGCGGTGGCGCTCGTCGACCCAGAGGTAGGTGACGTGCAGCCAGGTGGTCCAGGTGTGGCCGACGAGACCGCCGGCCAGTTCGCCGGCCGGGTCCATGGCCCACACGTGCAGGGGGGCCTCGCGTTCGGCGGGCGTACCGCGCAGGGCCCGCAGGATCGGGGAGGCCGCCGTGTTGGTGTCCAGGAGCCGCGAGCGGAGCAGATCACGCCGGGTCCTGTCGACTTCTGTCTCAAGACGAAACATGCGGCTCACCATAAACGTGCAGGACAGCCAGTTCTGCAAATTGCCTTCCGCTCCCCGCCCACAGCCCTACCCTGTGAACAGCACCGGTGGGGGCCGGTGCTGATCAGGGGGCGAGACAGTCGGGTACGGCGCCCGCGGTGGGGGTATCGATGTCTGCACGGCGGCGGCCGTGCGGTACGCACCACCCTGCGGGCGTCGTGTCCGCGCCGGTCGTCGTTCTCCGGACCTGGGGTATCCCCTGCTCTGTGAAGGAGCCTGGGGAAGGGGGTTTCGTGGTTCGCATCCGAGTTCTGGTCGTCGACGACCACCGTATCTTCGCCGAGTCGCTCGCCGCCGCACTGGCCGCCGAGCCCGACGTCGACGTCTCCGCCGCCGGCAGCGGCCCGGCGGCCCTGCGCAGCCTGGAGCGCGCGGCCGCCGAGGGACGCCGGTACGACGTGCTGCTCGTCGACGCCGACCTGGGCGGCCATCTGCCGGGCGTGCGGCCCGCGGTGCCCGTGCAGGAGGTGGGCGAGGACGGGCTCGTCGACGGGATCTCCCTCGTCACCGGCGTCCGTGCCGCCCAGCCGCACGTCCGGGTCGTCGTCCTCGCCGAGAAGGACGACCCGCGCCGCGCGGCCCTCGCCCTGCAGGCCGGGGCGTGCGGCTGGGTCGCCAAGGACTGCTCGCTGTCCCGGCTGCTCACCGTCATCCGCGGGGTGCTGCGCGAGGAGACGCATCTGCCGCCGGCCCTGCTCACGGGCGTGCTCAAGGAGCTGACCGCCGCGCGCAAGCACCGCACCGAGAGCGAGCGGCTCGTGGAGTCCCTCACCCCGCGCGAGCGGGAGGTGCTGCGCTGCATGGTCGCGGGACTGGGGCGCAAGGCCGTCGCCGAGCGCCTGTTCCTCTCCCCGCACACCGTCCGCACCCACATGCAGAACGTCCTCGGCAAACTGGGCGTGCACTCCACCCTGGCCGCCGTCGCCCTGGCCCGCCGCGCGGGCGTGGGGCCGGTGGATCTGGGGCCCGCCGGACGGATCATGTCGGAGGAAAGCAGCACCGCCTGATGGGTACCGGACAGCAGTAGCGCTCCGAAGGGGCGCGGGGAACTGCGCGACCAGCCGCGACGGCGCCGCAGCCGAACGAGGGCACATCGCGGCACCACCCACGGCTGTCCCAGCGGAGCGCCTAGCCGGGGATGTTGTCGAACGGCGCGGTCAGCTGGCGCAGCAGGCCGGCCAGTTCACCGCGCTGGGCGTGCGACAACTCGGCCAGGATCGCCCGCTCCTGGTCGAGCAGCCCGGCCAGCGCCTGGTCGGCGCGGTCCTTGCCGTCGTCCGTGAGCCGCACCAGCACACCGCGCCGGTCGCTCGGGTCCGGCAGCCGCTCCACCAGGCCCTTCTTCGCGAGCCGGTCGATGCGGTTCGTCATCGTGCCCGACGTGACCAGCGTCTGCGTCAGCAACTGCCCCGGCGACAACTGGTACGGCGCCCCGGCGCGCCTGAGCGCCGTCAGGACGTCGAACTCCCAGGGCTCCAGCTGGTGCTCGGAGAACGCCAGACGGCGCGCCCGGTCCAGATGCCGGGCCAGTCTGCTCACCCGGCTCAGCACTTCCAGCGGCTCCACGTCGAGGTCCGGGCGCTCCCGGCGCCACGCTGCGACCAGCCGATCGACCTCGTCCTCCATGACGATCAGTGTAGTGGTTGTGTCGACGTGAAGTCTCTTGATATCGAGCTTCTTGACGTCGAGAGAAGGTCGGGAGGAAAGTAGGAGACATGACCAACCCCACCTGGGACCCCGCCCAGTACCTGCGCCACGCCGGCCACCGGGCCCGCCCCTTCACCGACCTCCTCGCCCGCGTCCCCGACCCGCCCCGGCGACCACCCGCGGGGCCCCGCATCGCCGACCTCGGCTGCGGCCCCGGCACCCTCACCGCCGTCCTCGCCGACCGCTGGCCCACCGCCCGCGTCACCGGCTACGACAACTCCCGCCAGATGCTCGACCGGGCCCAGGCGCACGCGGGCGCACACCTCGACTTCGCCTACGCCGACCTCACCACCTGGGCGCCGACACAGACCTACGACCTGATCGTCTCCAACGCGGCCCTCCACTGGGTCCCCGGCCACCTCGACGCCTTTCCCGCCTGGCTCGACGGCCTCACCCCCGGCGGCACCTTCGCCTTCCAGGTCCCCCACAACATCGACGCACCCCTGCACGCCCTCATGCGCGAACTCGGCAACACAACCCGCTGGAAGGACCGCCTCGGCCACGTGCTGCGCCCCGAGGACTCCGTCCACGCCCCGGGCGTCTACCTCGACCGGCTCGCCCGCCTGGGCTGCGACACCGACGTGTGGACGACCACCTACCAGCACGTCCTCCAGGGCGAGGACGCCGTCCTCGACTGGGTCAAGGGCACCGGCCTGCGCCCCGTCCTCACCGCCCTCGCCGACGACCCAGAGGCCCGCGACGCCTTCGTCGCCGACTACCGCGACCTGCTGCGCGAGGCCTACCCCCGCCACGCCTACGGCACGGTCCTGCCGTTTTGCCGCCTGTTCGCCGTCGCCCGGAAGAAGGCCTGACCGTGCTCACCGCCGTCGACCACGTCCAGCTCGCCGCCCCACCCGGCTCCGAGGACCTCCTGCGCCCCTTCTACACCGACGCCCTCGGCATGACCGAGATCCCCAAACCCCCCGCCCTCGCCGCGCGAGGAGGCTGCTGGTTCCGGGCGGGAGACGTCCAGCTCCACCTCGGCGTCGAGGACGGCTTCCGGCCCTCGCGCAAGGCCCACCCGGGTCTGAGGGTCACCGCCATCGAGGCGTACGCCGGCCGCCTCGAAGCCCACGGCGTGCACGTCACCTGGGACGGCGACCTCCCCGGCCACAGGCGCTTCTACGCCCACGACCCCGTCGGCAACCGCCTGGAGTTCCTGGAGCCCCGCGTTTGAGCCGCGCGCGAGCGGGTCACCCGGGGGAGCAGGCGAAGACGCAACGGCCGCGTGAGGTGATTGACGGTGGCACGACAGCGGAAGTCCGGGGACCAGAAGTCCAAGGCGAAGATGGAACAGGCCAAGGGCAAGGCCAAGGAGACGATGGGCCGAGCCGTGGGCAACGAGCGGATGACGGCCGAGGGCCGCGCCGAGCAGGTCAAGGGCGACGCGCGCCAGGCCAAGGAGAAGACCAAGGACACCTTCAAGCACTGAGCGACCGCGGCCGCCGGCACCGGCCGCTCCCCGCAGACACCTGGGGGCCCCGTCCGCCGGACGGGGCCCCCAGGTCACGTGTCAGCTCTTGCGGTGCCCGATCAGCCGCGGCTTCTGCTCCAGCCCGTCCAGACCGTGCCACGCCAGGTTCACCAGGTGCGCCGCCACCTCCGCCTTCTTCGGACGGCGCACGTCCAGCCACCACTGCCCGGTCAGCGCGACCATCCCCACCAGCGCCTGCGCGTACAGCGGCGCGAGCTTCGGGTCGAAACCGCGGCTCTTGAACTCGCGGCCCAGGATGTCCTCCACCTGTGTGGCGATGTCCGAGATGAGGGAGGCGAAAGAACCCGTGGACTGCGGGATGGGCGAGTCCCGTACCAGGATGCGGAAACCGTCCGTGTACTCCTCGATGTAGTCCAGGAGGGCGAACGCCGCCTGTTCGCACAGCTCACGCGGGTGCCCGGCGGTCAGCGAGCTCGTCACCATGTCCAGCAGGCGCCGCATCTCCCGGTCCACCACGACCGCGTACAGCCCCTCCTTGCCGCCGAAGTGCTCGTACACCACCGGTTTGGACACTCCGGCCTTCGCCGCGATCTCCTCCACCGACGTGCCCTCGAACCCCTTCGCCGCGAAGAGGGTGCGACCGATCTCCAGCAGCTGCTGGCGGCGCTCGGCACCGGTCATCCGGGTGCGACGCGCTCGCCGCGGCTTCTCATTGCTCGGGTTACTGCTGGAGTCGGTCGCCACGGCGTCCATCATGCCGCTTCAGCGGTCACCTTCCGGCGCCGGGAGCCGTCCCCGCCCGTGTTCCGGCGCGAATCGATACGCGAGCGTGACGGCCAGCGCACGTCGTACGCCCAGCCGAGCATCTCGAACCAGCGGATGAAGCGCGCCGACGAGTCGAGCTGCCCGCGCTCCACCCCGTGCCGCGCCGACGTCGGGTCGGCGTGGTGCAGGTTGTGCCACGACTCCCCGCACGACAGGATCGCCAGCCACCACACGTTCCCCGAACGGTCACGCGACTTGAACGGACGCTTGCCCACCGCGTGACAGATCGAGTTGATCGACCAGGTCACGTGGTGCAGCAGCGCCACCCGCACCAGCGAGCCCCAGAAGAACCCGGTGAACGCGCCCCACCAGGACATCGTCACCAGCCCGCCGATCAACGCCGGCAGTGCCAGCGAGACCGCCGTCCACAGCACGAACTGCCGGGAGATCGTCCGGATCGCCTTGTCCTTGATCAGGTCCGGCGCGTACTTGTCCTGCGGAGTCTGCTCCTCGTCGAACATCCAGCCGATGTGCGCCCACCACAGGCCCTTCATCAGCGCCGGAACCGTCTCCCCGAACCGCCACGGCGAGTGCGGGTCGCCCTCCGCGTCGGAGAACTTGTGGTGCTTGCGGTGATCGGCCACCCACCGCACCAGCGGCCCCTCCACCGCCATCGACCCCATGATCGCCAGCGCGATCCGCAGCGGCCGCTTGGCCTTGAACGAGCCGTGCGTGAAGTACCGGTGGAAACCGATCGTGATGCCGTGGCATCCGAGGAAGTAGAAGAAGACCAGCAGACCGAGGTCCAGCCAGCTCACCCCCCAGCCCCAGGCCAGCGGCACCGCCGCCAGCAGCGCCAGGAACGGGACGGTGATGAAGAGCAGCAGCGTGATCTGCTCGATCGAACGCTTCTGTTCGCCGCCCAGCGTTGCGGAGGGCGTGGAGGAGTCGGGCTCCTTCGAAGGGTCTTCGATCACGTCGGAGCTTGTGGTCATGCGCGTCCCCTGGGGGGTCGTGGATGTGAGACAGATGCCGGGCCGGCAGCCGCTGTGTACTTCCTACGGTTCCGTAACCTACGGCGTCGTAAGTATGGCAGTGCGTAGCCCGGCGGCAAGAGCCCCAGAAACTGCCCGTCCGCACGGACACCTATCCTTGGAGACGGTCGGACAGCGCGGTCCGCTCTGTTTTCTTCCCTGATGTCCGGCCCGTATGCGGCAGCCGCCGCCCGGCCCGGCTGACGGGTTCCCTCCCAGACGAGCTTCAACACTGCAAGGAGCCGCACCTGTGAGCAGTGCCGACGACCAGACCACGACCAGCACCGAGCTGCGCGCCGACATCCGCCGACTGGGTGACCTCCTCGGTGAGACCCTCGTCCGGCAGGAGGGCCCCGAGCTCCTCGACCTGGTCGAGAAGGTCCGCCGCCTCACCCGCGAGGACGGCGAGGCAGCCGCCGAACTGCTGCGTGGCACCGAACTGGAGACCGCGGCCAAGCTGGTCCGCGCCTTCTCCACCTACTTCCACCTGGCCAACGTCACCGAACAGGTCCACCGCGGCCGCGAACTGCGCGCCAAGCGCGCCGCAGAGGGCGGCCTCCTGGCCCGCACCGCCGACCGCCTCAAGGACGCCGACCCCGAGCACGTCCGCGAGACCGTCCGCAACCTCAACGTCCGGCCCGTCTTCACCGCCCATCCCACCGAGGCCGCACGCCGGTCGGTACTCAACAAGCTCCGGCGCATCGCCGCGCTCCTGGAGACCCCCGTCATCGAGTCCGACCGCCGCCGCCACGACACCCGGCTGGCGGAGAACATCGACCTCGTCTGGCAGACCGACGAACTGCGCGTCGTACGCCCCGAGCCCGCCGACGAGGCCCGCAACGCCATCTACTACCTCGACGAGCTCCACGCGGGCGCCGTCGGCGACGTCCTGGAGGACCTCACCGCCGAACTCGAGCGCGTCGGCATCACCCTCCCGGACGACACCCGCCCGCTGACCTTCGGCACCTGGATCGGCGGCGACCGCGACGGCAACCCCAACGTCACCCCCCAGGTCACCTGGGACGTCCTCATCCTCCAGCACGAACACGGCATCAACGACGCCCTGGAGATGATCGACGAACTCCGCGGCTTCCTCTCCAACTCCATCCGGTACACCGGCGCCACCGAGGAACTCCTGGAGTCCCTGAAGACCGACCTCGAGCGCCTGCCCGAGATCAGCCCCCGCTACAAGCGCCTCAACGCCGAAGAGCCCTACCGCCTCAAGGCCACCTGCATCCGGCAGAAGCTGGAGAACACCAAGCAGCGCCTCGCCAAGGGCACCCCCCACGACCCCGGGCGCGACTACCTCGGCACCAGCGAACTCCTGCAGGACCTGACCCTCGTCCAGACCTCCCTGCGCGAACACCGCGGCGGCCTCTTCGCCGACGGCCGCATGAACCGCACCATCCGCACCCTCGCCGCCTTCGGCCTCCAGCTCGCCACCATGGACGTCCGCGAACACGCCGACGCCCACCACCACGCCCTCGGCCAGCTCTTCGACCGCCTCGGCGAGGAGTCCTGGCGCTACGCGGACATGCCCCGCGAATACCGCACCAAGCTCCTGGCGAAGGAACTCAGGTCCAGGAGGCCGCTGGCCCCCACCCCGGCCCCCGTCGACGCGGCCGGCGAGAAGACCCTCGGCGTCTTCCTCACCGTCAAGCGCGCCCTGGAGGTCTTCGGACCCGAGGTCATCGAGTCGTACATCATCTCCATGTGCCAGGGCGCCGACGACGTCTTCGCCGCCGCCGTCCTCGCCCGCGAGGCCGGCCTCATCGACCTCCACGCCGGCTGGGCGAAGATCGGCATCGTCCCGCTGCTGGAGACCACCGACGAGCTCAAGGCCGCCGACACCATCCTGGAGGACATGCTCTCCGACCCGTCGTACCGGCGCCTGGTGGCCCTGCGCGGCGACGTCCAGGAGGTCATGCTCGGCTACTCCGACTCCTCCAAGTTCGGCGGCATCACCACCAGCCAGTGGGAGATCCACCGCGCACAGCGCCGCCTGCGCGACGTCGCCCACCGGTACGGGGTGCGGCTGAGGCTGTTCCACGGCCGCGGCGGCACCGTCGGCCGCGGCGGCGGCCCCTCCCACGACGCCATCCTCGCCCAGCCCTGGGGCACCCTCGAAGGCGAGATTAAGGTCACCGAACAGGGCGAGGTCATCTCCGACAAGTACCTCATCCCCTCCCTCGCCAGGGAGAACCTGGAACTGACCGTCGCCGCCACCCTCCAGGCCTCCGCCCTGCACACCGCCCCCCGCCAGTCCGACGAGGCCCTCGCCCGCTGGGACGCCGCGATGGACGTCGTCTCCGACGCCGCCCACGCCGCCTACCGTCGCCTCGTCGAGGACCCCGACCTGCCGACGTACTTCCTCGCGTCGACGCCGGTGGACCAGCTCGCCGACCTGCACCTGGGCTCCCGGCCCTCCCGCCGCCCCGGCTCCGGCGTCTCGCTCGACGGCCTGCGCGCCATCCCCTGGGTCTTCGGCTGGACCCAGTCCCGGCAGATCGTCCCCGGCTGGTTCGGCGTCGGCTCCGGCCTCAAGGCCCTGCGCGAGGCCGGCCTCGACACCGTCCTCGACGAGATGCACGAGCAGTGGCACTTCTTCCGCAACTTCATCTCCAACGTCGAGATGACCCTCGCCAAGACCGACCTGCGGATCGCCCAGCACTACGTCGACACCCTCGTCCCCGACGAGCTCAAGCACGTCTTCGACACCATCAAGGTCGAGCACGAGCTGACCGTCGCCGAAGTCCTGCGGGTCACCGGCGAACGCGAACTGCTCGACGCCACACCCGTCCTCAAGCAGACCTTCACCATCCGCGACGCCTACCTCGACCCCATCTCCTACCTCCAGGTCACGCTCCTCAAGCGCCAGCGTGACGCCGCGGCCGCCGGCGAGGAACCCGACCCCCTCCTCTCCCGCGCCCTCCTCCTCACCGTCAACGGCGTGGCGGCCGGCCTGCGCAACACCGGCTGACCCGCACGACACACGAGGGGCGCCCCCGAGCTCGTACGAACTCGGGGGCGCCCCTCGTATGCGCAGCGCCGTCAGCCGCGGCGGCGACGCGCCAGCAGGTAGCCGCCCGCGGCGAGCAGCGCCGCCGCGACAGCCGCGAGGACGCCGACCGGGGCGCCGTTGCCCGTCTCGGCCAGGTCACCGCCACCGCCCTGCGGCGAGGACGACGACCCGGTCGAGGAACCCGGCGCGACAGACGCCGACACCGAGGGCGAGGACGGCGAGGACGGCGACATCGAGGACGGCGACGAGGACGCCGAGGGCGACGCCGGGGAACCCGGACCGCCACCCCCCTCCTCGTCCTCGCAGTCCGTCCAGAAGACCTTGTGCTTCGCGGCCCCGTTCTCGCCGTCGAAGTTCCAGAACAGTTTGTAGTGCCCGTCGGGCAGCGACAGATCCTGGGTACGGCCGTGACCCGAGCCGTCCAGCGTCAGCGTGCCGGACTTCACGGTCTCGCCCTTGACGCCGGCGGACGGCGCCCACGCCTCGATGTGCCAGGCGACCTGCTGACCGCTGTCGAAACCGAAGGCGTCCAGGTAGAACGTGCAGACGTGCGGCTCGTTGTGCCGCAACTCCTCCCCGGTGGCGGCATCGTGGATCTTGACGGTGCCGTTGTCCCCGGGCGGGGTGGCATGAGCGGAAGGGGCCACGCACAGCGCGGCCGCGGCGACGGCGGACAGGGCGCCGGCGCGGGAGAGGTTACGCATGGGGCAGTCGTCCATCTTCGAGATACGAACGGGAAGACGTGGAGGGGGCGGCTCAGCATCCAGCCGGGACTGACCGAGGGTCAATCACGAACAGGCAACACACACACTCTCCACAGACTGAGGAACGCCCCAACCCTCAAATCGTCACGAACACCGCCGTCAACAACGCCACCCCCGACCCCGCCAGCACCCACCCCACCCGGGTCCGCCCCAGTCCGCCCGCGACCACCACCGACGCCAGCAGCAGCGCCCCGCCCATCGGCACCCACGAATACAGCACGCCCGCCGGACCGGACCGCACCACCTCGTCACCCTCAGGCTTGACCACCACGGTGTACGTCTGCCCCGCCCGCACGGCCACCGTCTTCTCGATCACCACCCGCGTCCGCGCCTGCGAACCCGCCGACAACGGCCTGTACGGCCCCGAACACGACTCCGCACCGCACCGCGCCACCTCGATCGTGCCCTGCTCCCGCCCCTTCGTCAGCATCACGTGCTGCGCGGTCCCCCACGACCCCCACACCCCCGCGACCAGGATGAGCACCGCGACCGCGGCCATCGCCGCCAGCCGGCCGAACCGCAGCGCGGCGACCGAGAGTTGACGGGACGGGCGGGCGGCCCCCCGGCGGGAGGACCCCTTACGGGACGGCGACGCCCGACGCGACGACGCCCGGCGAGAGGAGGCGGCTGTGGCAGGCATGGCGGGGATCATTGGCCATGCCTGAACGGCCCGTCAACTTCGCCGGGGGACAAGTCAGGAGTTGTACGTGCTTTGCGCCCGCTCCAACCCGTCGATCACCAGACACTCCACCGCGTCCGCCGCCCGGTCCACGAAGTAGTCCAGCTCCTTGCGCTCCGCCGACGCAAAATCCTTCAACACGAAGTCCGCCACCGGCATCCGCCCCGGCGGCCGCCCGATCCCGAACCGCACCCGGTGATAGTCCGCACCGAACGCCTTCGTCATCGACTTCAGACCGTTGTGCCCGTTGTCACCGCCACCCAGCTTCAAGCGCAAGGTCCCGTAGTCGATGTCCAGCTCGTCATGGACCGCCACGATGTTCGCCACCGGCACCTTGTAGAAGTCCCGCAGCGCGTTCACCGGACCACCGGACAGGTTCATGTACGACATCGGCTTCGCGAGGATCACCCGCCGGTTCGCCGGCCCCGGCGGCCCGATCCGCCCCTCGACGACCTGCGCCTGCGCCTTGCTCGCCCGCTTGAACCTCCCCCCGACCCGCTCCGCCAGCAGATCGGCCACCATGAACCCCACGTTGTGCCGGTTCATCGCGTACTCCGGACCCGGATTGCCCAGCCCCACGATCAGCCAAGGGGCACTGGGGTCGCTCGTCACGTGCATGTCTCCTTGATACGCGCCAGCCGCTGACCCCGTGCACGACGCACGGGAACAGCGGCTGACGAACGAACGACGAAGGCGAGGATCAGGCCTCCGCGGCCTCTTCGCCCGCGGTCTCCTCGCCCTCCGCGGCCTCCTCGACCTGCGCGGCCAGGACCTGCAGGACGACCGCGTCCTCGTCGACAGCCAGCGTCACGCCGCTCGGCAGCGCGATGTCCTTGGCGTGGATCGAGGCACCGGCCTCCAGACCCTCCACCGACACGGTGACGGCCTCGGGGATGTGCGTCGCCTCGGTCTCGACCGGCAGCGCGTTCAGGACGTGCTCCAGCAGGTTGCCGCCCGGAGCCAGCTCACCCTCGGCGTGCACCGGGATCTCGACCGTGACCTTCTCGCCACGCTTCACCAGCTGCAGGTCGACGTGCTCCAGGAAACCCTTCAGCGGGTCACGCTGCACGGCCTTCGGGATCGCCAGCTCGTTGGTCTTGCCGTCGATGTCCAGCGAGATCAGCACGTTCGGCGTACGCAGCGCCAGCAGCAGGTCGTGACCCGGCAGCGTCAGGTGCAGCGGGTCGGAACCGTGCCCGTACAGAACACCCGGAACCTTGTTGTCGCGGCGGATACGACGCGCGGCACCCTTGCCGAACTCGGTGCGCGTCTCGGCGGCGAGCTTCACCTCGGACATATGGATCACTCCTCGTAGGAACTAGGAACGGACGTGGTCACCCGGCCACGAACGGCCTGCTACGAAGAGCGCGTCGATAACGGACCGCCGACCCCGTCTCACGGGAACGGCCTCCCTCGCCGAGCAACCCGGACAGTCTACTCGGCGCGGGAGGCCGCGGAGAAATCGATCAGCAGAATCGATCAAGCGCCCCGGTCAGCGGCTCACTGCTCGTCGAACAGGCTCGTCACCGAACCGTCCTCGAACACCTCACGCACCGCACTCGCGATCGTCGGAGCGATGGACAGAACCGTGATCTTGTCCAGCTCCAGCTCGGTCGGCGTCGGCAGCGTGTTCGTGAACACGAACTCACTCACCTTCGAGTTCTTCAGACGGTCGGCGGCCGGCCCGGACAGCACACCGTGCGTCGCCGTCACGATGACGTCCTCCGCACCATGCGCGAACAGCGCATCCGCAGCGGCACAGATCGTGCCACCCGTGTCGATCATGTCGTCCACGAGCACACAGACCCGGCCCTTGACCTCACCCACGACCTCGTGGACCGTCACCTGGTTCGCCACGTCCTTGTCACGCCGCTTGTGCACGATCGCCAGCGGCGCACCCAGCCGGTCGCACCAACGGTCGGCGACACGCACACGACCGGCGTCCGGAGACACGACCGTCAGCTTCTCCTTGTCGACCTTGGCGCCCACGTAGTCCGCCAGCAACGGCAGAGCGAACAGGTGATCCACCGGACCGTCGAAGAAGCCCTGGATCTGGTCCGTGTGCAAATCCACCGTCAGGATCCGGTCCGCACCCGCCGTCTTCATCAGATCCGCGATCAGACGCGCCGAGATCGGCTCACGCCCACGGTGCTTCTTGTCCTGCCGCGCATAACCGTAGAACGGCACGATCACCGTGATCGAACGCGCCGACGCACGCTTCAACGCGTCGATCATGATCAACTGCTCCATGATCCACTTGTTGATCGGCGCCGTGTGGCTCTGGATCAGGAAACAGTCCGCACCACGAGCCGACTCCTGGTAACGGACGTAGATCTCGCCATTGGCGAAGTCGAAGGCCTTCGTCGGGACGACCCCGACACCCAGCTGGTGGGCGACCTCCTCGGCAAGCTCGGGGTGGGCGCGGCCGGAGAAGAACATCATCTTCTTCTCGCCGGTCGTCTTGATCCCGGTCACAGCACTGTCTCCTCAGAGGTTTCTCAGCCGGCAGTCGAGAGACCTCGCCACTGGGCGCGACGGGCCATCTCAGCTGGTGGGGTGCGGATGTGCACTTATCACGGTACGCCGTGTTCGCAGCGCCCGTTTCCGGTCAGTCCTCGCCGCCACCCTGCCGGGAAGCCGCCTCGGCCGCCTTCGCCGCCGCACTGCCCGGACGCTTACGAGCCACCCAACCCTCGATATTCCGCTGCTGACCACGGGCCACAGCCAGCGAACCCGCCGGCACATCCTTCGTGATCACCGACCCCGCAGCGGTGTACGCCCCGTCCCCGATCGTGACAGGAGCCACAAACATGTTGTCCGACCCCGTACGACAGTGCGACCCGACGGTCGTGTGGTGCTTGTCCTGCCCGTCGTAATTCACGAACACACTCGCAGCACCGATGTTCGTGTACTCACCGATCGTCGCGTCACCCACGTACGACAAGTGCGGAATCTTCGTCCCCTCACCGATGGACGCGTTCTTCGTCTCCACGTACGTACCGATCTTGCCCTTCGCACCCAGGCGCGTACCCGGACGAAGATAGGCGAACGGCCCCACCGACGCGCCCGCACCGACGGTGGCACTGTCGGAAACCGTGTTGTCCACCCGAGCACCGGCCCCGACCGCCGTGTCCCTCAGCCGGCAGTTCGGACCGACCTCCGCACCCTCACCGACACGCGTCGAACCCAGAAGCTGCGTCCCCGGATGCACCACCGCGTCCTGCCCGAACGTCACCGTGACATCCACCCACGTCGTCGCCGGATCCACCACGGTCACCCCCGCCAGCATCGCCGCCGTCAGCAGCCGGTCGTTCAGAATCCGACGAGCCTCCGACAACTGCACACGGTTGTTGATCCCGGCGATCTCACGATGATCGGCCGCCACCGACGCACCGACCCGGTGACCCGCCTCCCGAAGAATGCCGAGGACGTCCGTCAGATACTCCTCACCCTGACTGTTGTCCGTACGCACCTGCTTCAGCGCCTCCGCGAGCAGCTGCCCGTCGAACGCGAACACCCCGGAATTGATCTCCCGGATCGCCCGCTGCGCCTCGGACGCGTCCTTGTGCTCCACGATCGCCGTCACGGCCCCCGAAGCCGGGTCCCGCACGATCCGGCCGTACCCGGTCGCGTCCGGCACCTCCGCCGTCAGCACCGTCACGGCATTGCCGTCGGACCGGTGCGTCGCCGCGAGCTGAGCGAGCGTCGCACCCGTGAGGAGAGGCGTGTCCCCACAAACGACGACGACCGTCCCGTCGACGGCCCCGCCGAGCTGCTCCAGGCCCATCCGGACCGCGTGCCCGGTGCCGTTCTGCTCCGCCTGGATCGCGGTGCGCACGTCCGGGTCGATCTCGCTCAGGTGCGCGGTGACCTTCTCCCGCGCGTGCCCGACCACGACGACCAGGTTCTCGGGCTTCAACTCACGGGCGGCGGCCAGGACGTGACCGACGAGGCTGCGACCACAGATCTCGTGCAGGACCTTGGGTGTGGCCGACTTCATACGGGTGCCCTCACCCGCTGCGAGAACGACGACGGCTGCCGGGCGAATGGCGCTCACGGAGTTGCCCTTCGGCTGTGTAGGGGTGGGGACACCCGAAGGATACCGGGGCGTTTCCTGGGGGACATGAGAGCGGGCCCTGACGTTGCTGTCAGGGCCCGAGCTCGGGACTTGTGTGTCGTGGGCTCCCGGAGAAGGATTCGAACCCTCATTCAACGGACCAAAACCGTTTGTCCTGCCCTTAGACGATCCGGGACGGTTCACGCATTATGTCCGAATTGGCTGATCGGCTTCACGCGCGGACTCCACTATGCCGTACCAGGAGCCCTCGATGCGACGGTACAAGTCCGCACCCTTCAGGACTTTGATGGCCAGGCAGCCTCGGTAGGACTCGCCGATGTTCTTCCGGGCGGTCTTGGGATTGTGCTTCTTGAGTGTCGTCTTGTTGAACTGGGAACGGTCGGCGCCGACCAGGCCGGCCCAGTACTCCTCGGCGCCCGTCACGTCCGCGGTCTCGTGGATCATCACGGAGAACCTGAGGCGCTCGCGCGCGATGCCGAGGAGGTCGAGCCAGGCGAGAAACACTTCGATCATCCCCGCGTCGCTGTTGACGAATGTGACGTTCTCGCGGCGCTCGTACGGCTTGTCCTTGCCGCCCTCGGCCCAGTAGAGGCCCACGCCCACAAGGAACAACTCCCGCGGCGAGAGGTCTCCGACCGCCTGCTTCGCAGCCGCCTTGGTGCGCTGACGCTCCTCGTCCCGGATCCGCAGCTTCGCTTCCCAGCCGCGCCTCGCATTTGCCGCGGCCGCTTCCGGGGTTCGCTTCCGCTCCGGCCTCGGCAGGTCCCGCACCCACAGTGAGACCGAGCTCCTGGAGCACCCCAGCTCCGCCTCGATCCGGTCGTACGTCCAGCCCTGGAGGCGCAGCTCCCTCGCCCGGGCGCGCAGGTCGTCCTTGGCGCGTGGCCTCTTCGTCCACTCGGGCGGCGGCTCGCCCTTCACCAGCTGGTTGAGGATGTCGTTGTTGAAGATCTTCAGTTCGTCGCGGATCTGCCGGAGGCTGCGGCCCGCGCGTCGCAGGGCGACCGCCTTCTCCCGCAGGCCCTCGAAGTCGGCGTATTTGCTGGGGCTATGTGCCATGCGCATACCGTCCGGCCGGAATGGACGGTTCCGGGGTCGAACGGGGGTGGTTCAGCAGTTCGAGGGATACCGGTGGGTTTCGGTGTTGTTCGGTTGTGGGGTGTGGTGTGAGCCGGTCGTGGAAACTCGCCGGAAAAGCCGGGGCGGACGCCCGTAGGCTGGGGGCATGACCACGACGGGGGAAGAGCGCACGACGGCTCGGGGAGGGCCGTTGTGGTGGAGCAGGCGCCGCAGTGCGGTGTTCGACTGGAGTCTCGCGGCGGTGTCCGCCGCGGAGTGCGCGATGGAGGGTGTTCCGTTCGCGCGGGACGCGGGGATCCCGGTGCCGGCGGGGGTGGTGTTCGGGCTGTTCGCCGGGTCGGTGTTGCTGGTGCGCAGGCAGTGGCCCATCGCGGTGGTGCTGGTGTCGATCGCGATCACGCCTGCCCAGATGGGGTTCCTGATGGGCATCGTCGGGCTGTACACGCTGGCCGCGTCGGAGCTGCCCCGGCGGATCATCGGGGCGCTGGCGGGGATGCAGCTGGTGGGGACGTTGATCGTGACGTTCGTGCGGGTGCGGCAGGACATGGTGCGGGGGGATCTCGACCTGGGGGACTGGTTCGTACCGTTCGCGTCGATCGCGACGTCTCTGGGGCTGACGGCTCCGCCGTTGCTGCTCGGTTTGTATGTGGGGGCGCGGCGGCGGCTCATGGAGAGTCTGCGGGAGCGGGCGGACAGTCTGGAGCGGGAGCTGCAGTTGCTCGCGGAGCGGGCGGAGGAGCGTGCGGAGTGGGCGCGTAACGAGGAGCGGACGCGGATCGCGCGGGAGATGCATGACGTGGTCGCGCACCGGGTGAGTCTGATGGTGGTGCACGCGGCGGCGCTGCAGGCGGTTGCGCGGAAGGATCCGGAGAAGGCGGTGAAGAACGCCACGCTGGTGGGGGACATGGGGCGGCAGGCGCTGACCGAGTTGCGGGAGATGCTCGGGGTGTTGCGCAGTGGTGACGGTGTGGGGGATCGGCGGGCGTCGGTGCCGGTGGCGGCGGTGGCCGCGGTGGCCGCGCGGGTGGGGGAGGACGGTGAGGGGCCGTGTCTGTCGGAGTTGGAGGAGTTGGTGGGGCAGTCGGCGGCTGCGGGGATGGTGGTGGAGCTGTCGGTGGAGGGGGAGGTGCGGGGGTATGCGCCGGAGATCGAGCAGACGGCGTACCGGGTGGTGCAGGAGGCGTTGACGAACGTGCACAAGCATGCGGCGGGGGCGAAGACGCATGTGCGGTTGGCGCATCGAGTGGCGGAGATCGCGATGCAGGTGGAGAACGAGCCGCCGCCGGAGGTGGGGTCGGCGTCGTCGGCGCGGTTGCCGTCGGGCGGCAATGGGTTGGTGGGGATGAAGGAGCGGGTGGTGGGTTTGGGTGGCGTCTTCGTGTCGGGGCCGACGGAGGCGGGGGGTTTCCGGGTGTCGGCGGTGATTCCGGCGGCGTAGGGGTGCCGACGGAGGGGGCCGCTGGGGTGGCGGCGTCGGGGTTCGGTCAGCCTGCGGTGAGGCGGACGGGTTCGATGCCGGAGACGAGGGCGCCGAGGGCGTGGTCGATGTCGGGGCCGAGGTACCAGTCGCCGGTGTGGTCGAGGGCGTAGATACGGCCTTCGGTGTCGATGGCGAGGAGGGAGTGGGTGTCGCTTTCGGCGCCGAGGGGGGCGACGTCGGTGTCGAGGGCGCGGCCGAGGTCGGCGAGGGTGCGGGCGAGGTGGAGGCCGTGGAGGGGGTTGAGGTCGAGGGTGGCGGGGGCGATCTGGCGGCCGGGGCCGGTGGGGGTGATGCGCAGGCCGCCGAATTCGGCCCAGGCTTCGACGGCGGCGGGGAAGACGGCGTGGCGGTGGCCGGCGGGTGAGGTGTGGTCGCGGAGGGTGTCGGCCCAGATCTCGGCTTGTTTGATGTCCCAGCGTCCGGGTTGCCAGCCGGCGGCGCGGAGGGCGGCGTCGACGGGTACGGGGAAGCGCGTGGTGGAGGTGCGGTCGGGGTGCATCTGCCCTTCGTTCGTCGAGGTGGTGCGGGTGTTCGTTCGGTGGGGGTGGGGGGTCAGCCGTCGGTGGCCGTGGGGTCGACGATGCGGACGCCGAAGTGGGCGCTGAGGGCGGTGCAGGCGCGGCAGGGGGTGGCGAAGCTGCCGTGGAGGGGGTCGCCGTCCTCGCGGATGCGTCGGGCGGTGAGTTTGGCGTGTTTGAGGGCTTTGCGGGCTTCGCCGTTGGTCATGGGTCTGCGGGCGGCGCGTTTGCTGCGGGCGGCGTCGACGGTGGCGATGTGGCGGGAGATGAGGAGTGCTTCGGCGCAGCGTCCGGTGAAGCGGTCGCGTTGGCCGCTGGTGAGGGTGTCGAGGAAGTCCTGGACGAGGGGGTGGAGCGCGGGGGGCTGGTCGCCGCGGGCGGCGGTGCCGGTGAGGGTGGCGCCGCGGACGGAGAGGGCGGCGGCGACGGTGGGGAGTATGCCGTCGCGGCGGTGGCGGAGGGTGGGTGCGTGGGGGGTGTCGTTGTTGCTCCAGCCGATCCGGGGGTCGCCGGAGTGGCCGGTGTGTGGTCCTGTTTGCGTGGCGTTCATGATCGTCTTTCCCCTCCCGTGCATCCCCCGGAGGACACAGGGTGCCAAATGGCGTGGCGCGTGCGGAAGCTGGGGCGGTGCGACACGCCCGGGTCGGGGCACGCTGTCACGCCAGGGTGACGGCTGGTCACGGAAGTGGAGGGCCGGTGACCGGTGTCGTCGTACCGCATAGGCTGTCGGCACCGCCTGGCGCGCGGTTGACGCGCGTTGGAGACCGTTGGAGACAGTCGGATACGGGGCGTGGTGGTCGGGACCGGAAGCGGAACCGGCGGCTGTGGTCCGTACAGAGTGCCGCAGGGGGCAACCGCCATGACGACAGGTCGGCTCGGGCAGCAAGCCGCGCCGCCGAACGCGGCCTACGCCGGGCAGGTCGTGCATTTCCCGGATCCGGTTCGGGCCGCGCGTCACCCGAGGGGGGTACGGGTCGACGAGCGTGGTTACCCCGACTTCTCGCCGTACGCGCGGGCGGCTGCGGAGATCGCGGAGCCCCCGGAGGGTTTCGGTGTCGACGAGTTGCGGCTGACGGATTACGTGTCGGCGAACGCGGCGTTGGCGGCGTCGGGCCATGAGCTGTGGGACACGGTGGAGAGTGTGGCGACTCCGCACGGCTGGACGTGGCACCACGTGGTGGGTTCGCGGCGGCTGGAGTTGGTGCCGGTCGAGGTGAAGGCCTTGTTGCGGCATCACGGTGGGATCGCGACGTCGGTGGTGGATCAGTCGAAGCGGGGGACGCGTCCGTTGCAGGAGACGCGTCCGGCGCATTTCGGGCTGCCGAAGTCGGGTGTGGCGGTGACGGAGGCGCAGGTGCAGGGGGTCGAGGAGGACCTGGGGTACCGGTTGCCGGGTGCGTATCGGTCGTTTTTGAAGGCGGCGGGTGGGTGTGCGCCGGTGGGGGCCGCGCTGGACGCGGAGTTGGGGCTGCTGGTGGACCAGCCGTTCTTCACGGTGCGGGACGAGGCGGCGGTCAACGACCTGGTGTACGTGAACAAGTGCCTGCGTGATCACCTGACCAAGGACTATCTGGGGGTCGGTTTCGTGCAGGGTGGTCTGCTGGCCGTGAAGGTGAAGGGTGACCGGATCGGTTCGGTGTGGTTCTGCGCGTACGACGACGCGCGTGACGTGGATCCGGCGTGGTCGCCGGCGGAGCGGGTGGAGCGGTTGTTGCTGTCGTGCGGTGAGGATTTCGACGTGTTCCTGTCGCGTCTGGCGGGTCGTCCGCCGGAGTTGGAGACGGTGGCGAACCTGATGGTGGACGGTGGGTTCGCGCGGGCCGTTTCCGTGTCGTCCGTCGGTGCGGGGGAGTGATCCGGCGATGGTGACGTTCGCGCAGGCGCAGGAGCGCGGTGAAGAGTGGATCAACGGGGACGTTCCGGCGTACCAGCATCGTGAGGTGCGGGTGCGGGAGTTCGGGCTCGGGTTCGTGGTGTGGGGCGAGGACCGTGCGGAGGGCCCGCGTTCGGACGGGGGTGCGCAGCGGTTGGTGCTCGCCCGGGACAGTGGCGAGGCGTCGTTGTGGCCGTCGCTTCCGGTGGGTGAGGTGATTCGCCGGTACGAGGAGGAGTACGGGCGTCCGGAGGGCGAGGCGGCCGAGCCGGCGCCGGCGCCGGCGGCTCGGGTGGACCTGAACCAGACGTCGTTCTTGTTGACGCCGCCGGAGTGGTTGCAGGAGGCGGCGGACAGGCTGGGGATCGGGGAGCAGCGGGGGGCGGAGTCCTCGGGGGCCTCCGGGTCGTCCGGTTCTTCTGGTTCCTCCGGTTCGGCTGGTTCTGCCGGTTCCCCCGCTTCGCTCGGTTCCTCCGGTGGGTCGGTCGGTGCCGGTGGGCCGGTGACCCCTGATCCGGCGTTGCCGCAGACGCAGGCCGGGGTGCCTGTGGACGCGGGTGCCGGTGCTGGCGCTGGGGCCGGGGCGGGTGCGGCCGGTGCGTCCGTGCCGTCCGTTCCGGGGACGCCGGCCACGCCGGTCGGGGCCACGCCGTGGACGGGTACGGACACCAACGCCGATTCCGGTGAGGACCGTTCGGTGCCGCTTCCCGCGACGGTGTTCGCGCCGCCGTTGAGCGGTTCGGACGAGGACGCGCCGCCGTCCTCGTTGCCCGACGCCAAGACGGCTCTGATGTCGGGTGGCAGTCAGCTTCCGGCGACGACCGTCGCGCCGGCGCTCGACGACCCGAACGCGCCGGGGCGCATGCCCCCGGCGTCGGCGGGCCCGGGCGGCGCGCAGGGCAACACGCCGCCGCCTCCGCCGTCGTACGGTTATCCGCAGGGGCCCGGTGCTCCGGCCGGCCCGGGTACTCCGCCTCCGGGCGTCCCGCAGGGCACGCCTCCGCACAGCGTGCCTCCGCAGGCCGCGCCCCCGCAGGGCACCCCTCCGCACGGTGCGGTGAACGCGCCGGGTGCTCCGGCGACCCCCGCGCGTCCGCTCCCGCCGAACGCCGGTGACATCGCCGACGCCGCGACCAGCAAGGCGGCGCCGCCGCCGCGTCGTGCCCGCGGTGGCGGGGCGACACCGCCGCCTCCGCCGGGTGTGCCGGGAACGCCGGGTGCGCGACCGGGCGCCACGCCTCCCCCTCCGCCCGCCTCCGGACCTGGTGCGCCGGGTACTCCGGCGGGTGGTTACGTGCCCACGCAGCTCGTGTCCGCGCTCGGCCCCGAGGGGCCGGCGGGTCCGGCCGGGCCGGGGGCCCCGGGTGCGCCGAACCCGCCGGGTGCTCCTGGTGCGCCGGGTGTCCCCGGTGGGCCGAGTACGCCTGCTCCGCCGAACGCCGGTGGGGGTACGCCTCCGGGTGGGGTGCACCATGCGGCGACGATGCTGGCCGATCCGGGTCGGATGGGCGGCCCGGGTGTGCCCCCGCCGCCGGCCCCCGGCGCGCCGCAGCCCCCGGGAGTTCCGGGTGCGCCGCAGCCTCCGGGTGCTCCGGGCGCGCCGAACCCGCCGGGCCTGCCGAACCCGCCGGGTGCGCCGGGTGTCCCCGGTGGGGCGAGTACGCCTGCTCCGCCGAACGCCGGTGGGGGTACGCCTCCGGGTGGGGTGCACCATGCGGCGACGATGCTGGCCGATCCGGGTCGGATGGGCGGCCCGGGTGTGCCCCCGCCGCCCGCCCCCGGCGCGCCGGGTGGTCCGGGTGTCCCCGGGATGCCTCCGGGTGCGCCGCAGCCGATGCCTCCGGGCGCGGTGCCGCCGGGTGCGATGCCACCGCCCGGTGCGATGCCCCCGCCGGGGGCGCCCGTGCCGGGGCAGCCGCCTGCGTACGGCTATCCGCAGCAGGGGCAGCCGACGGTCGGCCCGGGCTATCAGGCCGTGTTGCGCTACCGCGCTCAGGACGGTTCGGAGCAGCAGCTGATCCGGCGTTCGGCGCCGGGGACGCCGCACCCGGAGTGGCAGATCTTCCATGAGCTGCGGGCGATGAACGTGCCGCCGGACCAGGTGCTGGAGCTGCACACGGAGTTGGAGTCGTGTGAGCTGCCGGGTGCGTACTGTGCGCGGATGATCCGGGAGCAGTGGCCGCAGGCGCGGATCACGAGCATCGCGCCGTACGGCACGGATCACGCGAGCCGGCAGCAGGGGATGCAGCAGTTGCTGGCGCATCAGGGCGAGTTGCACCAGGTCGCCGATGGTCCCGCGCGTCCTGCGCCGGTGCGGGCGCCGTTGCCGCCGGTGCAGCCGGTGCCGCCGGTTCCGCCGGAGGCGATCGCGCAGGAGCTGGGGGCGGCGTTCGGGCCGGGGGTGTTCCGGTTCGAGCAGGCGGCGGTGTCCCGGCAGGGTGTGCCGCCGGTCGTGGCGCACACGCTGGTGGTGGCGGGTCTGCCGATGGACATGGGCCCGTTCTTCTGGGCGCAGGCCCAGCCGGGGCGGCCGGTGCCGACGCTGGCGGAGCTGGCGGCCGAGCGGGGTGTGCAGCCGGCCTCGGACGCGGGTTCGTACCTCGTCATGGGCAGTGACTTCGGCAAGGCCATCTGTGTGCAGTACGGGACGGCGAACATCGTCGCGGTGCCCGTGGAGGCGGGGCCGGGCGGGGCGCCGGTGCCGCCGCAGTTCGTGAACACCGGGCTGCCGGAGTTCGCGCGTTGCCTGGCGTTGCTCGGGCGGATGTGGCGGCTGCGGTTCGGCCTGAACCAGGAGCAGGCGGGCCGCTGGACGGTCGACTTCCAGGCCCAGTTGGCGTCGCTGGATCCGGCGGCGCTGGGTTCGCCGGAGAGCTGGTGGTCGGTGCTGCTGGAGCAGATGTGGGACGGGCTGCTGTGAGGGGTACGTCCCGCTGACACCGTGTGTGTCGAGGGCCGGGCCGGGTCGTATGACCGGGCCCGGCCCTTTTTGTTGCAAGATTGCCCGCGAATCGTTCCGGAGTGTCGCGTTATGAACACTTAAGCCCGATACATCAAGATATGCACGAAATCATCATTTCGCGTCCGTCTGGTGGAGAGGGGCTACAGGATGAGCAGCGCAAGAGTGTCACCGCCGGGGTTCGTGACCGTCCTCGGGCGCGGCTACCGGCCCAAAGAGGTCGATACGTACACCGCCGCGCTCTCCGCCGAACGCGACGCCGCCTGGGAGCGTGTGGCCCGGCTGACGGTGCTCGTCAAGGACATGATGGAGGAGGCCGAGCGGTTGCGTGAGGCCGTGTCCGAGATCGGGCCGCAGACCTACGACAGCCTCGGGGAGCGCGCGCGGAGCCTCTTCGAGCTCGTGCAGGAAGAGGCGGCCCGCGTGCGGGAAACCGCCCGGCGTGAAGCGCAGGAGGACGTCGCGAGGGCCGAGGAGCACGCCCTCAACATGCGTCAGGCGGCGCAGGAGGAGGCGGACGCGCTCCGCACCGAGGCCAAGGAGTACGCCCGTCGGCGGACGCTCGCCGCGCGCGCCGAGGCGCACGGGATCCGTGTCACCGCCCGGCGCAAGGTGAAGGAGTTCCGGGGCCAGTCGCTCGAGGAGCTGCGCGAGGTGCGGCGGCGCACCGCCTACCTGCTCGTCGAACCGAAGAAGGAGCACGCCGCGCGGCTGGCCGCGCTGGACCGCGAGGTCACCGAACGCGCCGAGGCGTTCGACGCGCAGCACGCCCGGTCGCTGGCCCGCGCCGAGGAGAAGCTGGCCGAGGCGCAGCGGGAGCTCGCCGAAGCCGAGGAGGCGTCCCACCGGCGCCAGGAGGAGGCTCGCGCACGGGCCGGCGAGATCCTCGCCGAGGCCCGTCTGCGGGAGGAGCGCATCGCGCGGGAGACCGAACGGGTGCTGCGTGAGCACGGCGAGCGCTGGGACGACGTACAGGCGCACATGGACCAGATGCGCACCAGCCTGAAGGTGCTCACGGGGCAGGCGGTGGAGTGACCGTCCGCTGACCCCGTGCGCCGTACGGTGGGGCGGCCGTCAGTTCTCCTTGCGCACCGCCCCCGCGAGGATCCCGCCCTCCACCGCCTCGTACCGGCGGCGTTGTTGCTCGGCGTCGCGCCGGCCGGAGGCGAGGGTGCCGAGCCAGCCGAGGGCGAAGCCCAGGGGGATGGTGACGAGGCCGGTGGTGGTGAACGGGAACCAGTTGAAGTCGGCGTCGGGGAAGGCGGCGGCGGGGGAACCGGAGACCAGGTTGGTGCCCGGCATGAGGAGGAGGACGGACAGGGTGCCGCCGATGAGGGTGCTCAGCAGGCCCGTTCGGGTGTAGCGGCGCCAGAAGAGGCTGTAGACCAGAGCGGGCGCCAGGGCCGAGGCCCCCAGGCAGAAGGAGAGGGTGATCAGCGGCTGGAGGCTGCGGTGCTGGACCTGGGCGGCCAGCAGGATCGTCGTGACGCCGACGGCCAGGGCGGACAGGCGGGCCAGCAGCATCTCGCGGCGGGGGGAGGTCTCCCGCGAGCCGGCGGCGAAGACGTCGTGGGCGAGGGAGTTGGCGCAGGCGAGGATCATGCCGGCGACCGAGGCGAGGACGGTGAGGAAGATCGCCGTCGTCACGGTCGTGAACAGCAGCGTCTCCGCCGTGGACACGTCCTGGCCGAACGCGGCGCGGGCTCCCAGCAGGTAGGCGGTGTTGCCCTGCGCGTCGGCCTGGGCGATCACCGCGCGGCCGATCATGGCCGTCGCCCCGAACCCGACGACGGTCATGATCAGGACGAACAGGGCCACGCCCGACACCGCCCAGGACATCGAGCGGCGCACCTGGCGCGCGGAGGAGGCGGTGTACATGCGCATGGTGATGTGCGGCAGGCAGGCGCCGCCGAGCACCACCGCGAGCTGGGAGCTGATCATGTCGAGGCCGGGGTAGGGGCCGGTGGAGAACTGGAGGCCGGAGTGGAGGAACGCGTCGCCGATGCCGCTGCCGTCGGCGGCCGCGTCGAAGAGGGTGCCCGGGCTCCAGTCGAAGCGGTGGAGGACCAGGACGGCGACGACGGCGCCGGAGCCGAGCAGCATCACGATCTTCACGATCTGGATGAGGGCGGTGCCCTTCATGCCGCCGATCGCCGCATAGCTGATCATCAGGACGCCCATGCCGACCATGCAGGCCGTCTTGAGCGAGTCGCCGGAGAAGCCGAGGAGGAACGCCAGCAACTGGCCGGTGCCCGCGAGCTGCACCAGCATCAGCGGCAGCAGGGCGGCGATGGTGACCGCGCACGTGGTGATGCGCACCGCGCGCCCCGGCATGCGCAGGGCGAGGGCGTCGCCCATGGTGAACCGGCCGGCGTTGCGCAGGGGTTCGGCGAGCAGGAACATCAGCAGCATCAGGGACAGGGCGGTGCTCAGGGCGAGGACGACACCGTCGTATCCGTACAGGGCGATGACTCCGCCGGTGCCCAGGACGGTGGCCGCGGAGATGTAGTCGCCGGCGACGGCCAGGCCGTTGCGCAGCGGGGACAGGGAGCGGTAGCCGGTGTAGAACTCGTCGAGGTCGTCGCGGTCGGGGCCTGTCATCACGCACAGCAGCAGGGTGACGGTGACCACGGCGGTGAACGCGACGAGGGACATCGTCTGTGCGTCGCCGCTGAGTTCGGTGAGGGAGCCGGCGGCCTGCCGGACGTCGTCGGCCTGTGTCATCGTGCCGTCCCCTCGTGGCGGGTCGCGCGCTTGGCGTCGAGTGCGGACTGTTTGCGGATGCGGTCGGCGAGCGGGTCGACGTGGCGGCGCGCGGTGTGTTCGTAGAGGACGATCGCCAGCCAGGTGACGGGGAGTTGGAGCAGGGCGAGCAGCAGTCCGGCGGGCAGGCCGGTGGCGACCGGGTCGGTCATCAGGGACGGCGCGAAGGCGGACAGGACGAGGAAGAGGACGAAGTAGCCGAGTGCGGTGAGCGTGGCGACGCGCCGCTGGCGGCGGTAGGCGCCGCGCAGGACCCGCAGGTCGCTGTGGTGGCCGAGGGGCGCGTGGACGGGGGGCCGGTGGGCGGGCCCGGTGGGCGGTGGCGGCGTCTGCCAGGGGTAGGTCAGGTGGGGCGGGGGCGGGTCGTGGGACATCCCGGCTCCTTGCATGGCTCGGGTCCGTGGCGGCGGACCGCAGGGAGGTGGGGGGTGGGAGTCACGCACGTTACCCGGCAGTAGCCACTTGTGCGAGCGTTTCGGCGAACTGATCGGTCGGTATGCGCTTGCTCGTGTCGAACCGTTACTGACCTGGGGTGTTACCGGCGTTAACAAGGCGGGTGATGCTCGTGTGACGTCCTGTCGGCGCCGGCGGCTCGTCGGCGGCTCGGCATGGGCCGACTCCCCGCCGCGTCAGCACCTCTCATCGGCCTTCAGCTTCAGGACGACGACCTGGACGGTGGCCGAGCCCAGTCGGCGGCGGTCGGTCAGCCGCGAGGTGTCGAATGTGATCGCGTACATGGTGTCCGGGTGGCCGGGCACCGCCGGCCAGACCGTGCCGAGGAGTGCCAGCTGCTCGTCGAGCGTGTCGTCGGGGTCGGAGGGCTCCGGGTAGACGCGCCGGACGTCGGCGTAGGTGGAGCCCGGTCCGATGCCCTCGGGGGTGCGGGCGTTCTCCGCGGTGAGCGAGTGGACGCCCAGCTCAGCTCGCCCGACCAGCCGACCGTGATGCCGTCGGTGCCGGTGTCGGCCATGCGGGTTTCGGGGTTCTCCGCGCGCCGCTCCCATGCCCCGGTCGCCTCGGCCTCGTCGAGGCTCATGCCGAGCCGGAACGGCCCCACCCCGTCCGGGCCGAGCGGGCGCTCCGAGGCGTCCGACGGCACGGACGTCACCTCGGGGGCGGGCGCCGGGCCCGGCCCGTCGAGGTCGAAACCGCAGCCGGCGAGCAGCAGGGGGGCGGCCAGGGCGCCGGGGCCCGCTCGAAGCGCATGGCGGATCCAAGGTACGGACGGTCGTGTCTCCCCCTGTTGTTCCGGCTGTTCCCCGGCGTGGGGTCCCGCGGCGCCCTGCCCCCTGACCGGCGGCGAGTCTAGAACGCCCGTTCGTCCTCAGTCGCCCGGATTCCCCAGCACCGGGAAACGGCGCGGGGCCACGCACAGCAGGATCAGGAAGGCGAGCGCGGCGGCGCAGGCCGCGCCCAGGTAGACGGCGTGCACGGCGTCCGCGACGGCGCGCCGGGTAGCTTCATGCGCCTCTCCGGCGTCGAGGGCACGCGTGACGGAGTCCAGGTCGCCCGCGCCGCCCAGCCGTGCGGCCAGGACACCGTTGGCGACGGCGCCGAACACCGCGGCGCCCACCGTCTGCCCGGTCTGCCGGCAGAACAGCACGGACGCCGTCGTCGTACCGCGCTCCGACCAGCCGACCGTCGACTGCACGCCCACGATGAGCGGCAACTGGAACAGGCCCAGCGCTGCGCCGAGCAGCAGCATCAGCACCGTCGGCTGCCAGGCCTCGCCGGGGTACGGCAGGAACGGGAACGCCAGCAGCACCAGCGTGGCCGCGCCGACACCGATCAGGGCGGTGTCGCGGAAGCCGATGCGCCGGTAGACGTGCTGGCTCAGCGCGGCCGACACCGGCCAGCTCAGCGTCCACACCGACAGCACGAACCCGGCCGTCACCGGATCCAGGTCCAGCACCGACTGGGCGTACGTCGGCAGGAACACCGTAGGGGCCACCATGAGCAGCCCCAGCGCACCCAGCGCCAGGTTGACCGCCGCGATCGTACGGCGGCGCCAGACCCAGCCCGGGATGATCGGCTGCGCGGCCCGGCGCTCGATGACGACGACGAGGCCGGCCAGGGCGAGACCCGCGGCGAACAGCGCGAGCGACGGCGCCGACAGCCACGGCCAGGCCACCCCGCCCTGCACCAGCGCGGTCAGCACCACCCCGCCGCACGCGAACACCGCCAGCGCCCCCGCCCAGTCGACACGCGCGCGTTCCCCCGACTCCCGCCTCGGCTCGTGCAGATGACGCACGATCAGCCACAACGCCACCGCGCCGACCGGCAGGTTGACCAGGAAGATCCAGCGCCAGTCCGCGTACGCGGCCAGCAGCCCGCCCACGCCCGGGCCCGCCACGGCGGACACCGCCCACACCGTGGACAGCTTGGACTGGATCTTCGGACGCTCCTCGAGCGGGTACAGATCGGCGGCCAGCGTCTGCACGGTGCCCTGCAGGGCGCCGCCGCCCAGGCCCTGCACGACACGGAACGCGATCAGCGCGCCCATGTTCCAGGCGAGGGCGCACAACAGCGAGCCCAGCAGGAACACGGCCGCGCCGGCCACCAGCACCGGCTTGCGGCCGAAGGTGTCGGAGAGCTTGCCGTAGACCGGCAGGGTGACCGTGACGGCGAGCAGATAGCCGGAGAACAGCCAGGAGAAGACGGAGAACCCGCCGAGGTCGCCGACGATCTGCGGCACGGCCGTGGCGACGATCGTGGAGTCGAGGGCGGCCAGCGCCATGGACAGCATGAGCGCGGCGACGACCGCTCCCCGTTTCCCACCGGCCGTGCTGCGGGCGGCCTCCCGTGTCGCGGCTCTCGTGTCGTCCACCTGATGCCCTCCCGGCGTATTCCGTGCCCCTTGCAGCTAACCGCCCGCACAGCTTGCCACTTGACCCTGACGCGGCGGGAGGGTGAAGGCTGAAGGGGCCGAGGACGGAAGCCGGAGCCGCTCGTAGGGCGGCAACCGGGGCCGCCGGAAGGTGGAGCCGCCCCCGAGGAGCACTCCGCCCCGCGGCGGACTGCCCCTAGGGGTACCTCCGTACTACGGCTCGGGGAGGGTTCGTACCGCCGGAGGAGGAGACGGACCCGGCCCGGTCCTTAACCTGGCTTCACGCCGCTGGGGGCGGGCCACCCCCACGGTCGAGGGGTGGGGTTAACCCCCCGCAAAGACGGGCCCGAGCACCAGCGCGCCCGACCCGGCCTCGCCGACAGACTCTTCGACGTACCACCTCGCACCGCGGCTCACCGAGCACCGACGCGGTACCTCTCGCGTCTCATCCGATCCCGACATAGGAGATTCACCGTGACTTCGGCTGTAACCATTCCCAGGCACGGGGGCACTGGAGGGCGTACGGCCGTTGCCGCGCGGGCGCGGCAGGTCGTCAAGGCGTACGGCTCCGGGGAGACCAAGGTCGTCGCCCTGGACCACGTCGACGTGGACATCGCACGCGGCCGGTTCACCGCGATCATGGGCCCCTCGGGGTCCGGCAAGTCCACCCTGATGCACTGCCTCGCCGGCCTCGACACCGTCACCTCCGGCCAGATCTACCTGGACGAGACCGAGATCACCGGGCTGAAGGACAAGAAGCTCACCCAACTGCGCCGGGACCGCATCGGGTTCATCTTCCAGGCGTTCAACCTGCTGCCGACGCTGAACGCCATCGAGAACATCACCCTGCCGATGGACATCGCCGGGCGGAAGCCGGACAAGGCGTGGCTGGACCGGGTCGTGGAGACCGTCGGCCTCGCCGGGCGGCTCAAGCACCGCCCCACCCAGCTCTCCGGCGGCCAGCAGCAGCGCGTGGCCGTGGCGCGCGCCCTCGCCGCGCGCCCCGAGATCATCTTCGGCGACGAGCCGACCGGAAACCTCGACTCGCGCGCGGGCGCCGAGGTCCTGGGCTTCCTGCGCCGCTCCGTGGACGAACTGGGCCAGACCATCGTGATGGTCACCCACGACCCGGTGGCCGCCTCCTACGCCGACCGCGTGCTGTACCTCGCCGACGGCCGGATCGTCGACGAGATGCACAACCCGACGGCCGACCAGGTCCTGGACCGCATGAAGGACTTCGACGCCCGGGGGCGCACGTCATGACCGTCATGAAGACCTCGATGCGCAACTTCTTCGCGCACAAGGGACGCATGGCCCTCTCGGCCGTGGCGGTCCTGCTCTCGGTGGCCTTCGTCTGCGGGACGCTGGTCTTCACCGACACCATGAACACCACCTTCGACAAGCTGTTCGCGGCCACCTCCTCCGACGTCACGGTGAGCGCGAAGAGCGCCTCGGACACCGGCGAGACCACCTCCGGCAACGGCAAGCCGCCGGTCATGCCGGCCGGCGTGCTCGGCGAGGTCCGCGCGGTGGACGGCGTGAAGTCGGCGGAGGGCACCGTCTTCTCGTCCGCGGTGACCGTCGTCGACGCCGACAAGGACAGCCTGTCGCCCTCCAGCGGCGCCCCGACCATCGTCGGCAACTGGAACGACAACGACTCCCGCACCATGAAGATCACCAAGGGCGCGGCCCCCGAGGGCCCCGACCAGGTCATGGTGGACGCCGACACCGCCGACAAGCACGACCTCGCGCTCGGCGACGAGATCGCCGTGATCAGCGCGGTCGGCACGCACACCGCGAAGATCTCCGGCATCGCCGCCTTCCAGGTCACCAACCCCGGCGCGGCCATCTTCTACCTGGACACCAGGACCGCCCAGGACATCCTCGTCGGCGAGCGGAACGTCTACACCAACGTCAACGTCACGGCCACGGCCGGGGTGAGCGACGCGCAGCTCAAGAAGAACGTCGCCGCCGCGATCGGCGCCGACTACAAGGTGCAGACCGCCAAGGAGACCGCCGACGCCAACCAGAAGGACGTCGGCGAGTTCCTCAACGTGATGAAGTACGCGATGCTCGGCTTCGCCGGGATCGCCTTCCTCGTCGGCATCTTCCTCATCATCAACACCTTCTCCATGCTGGTCGCCCAGCGGACCCGCGAGATCGGCCTGATGCGCGCCATCGGCTCGTCCCGCAAGCAGGTCAACCGCTCGGTCCTGGCGGAGGCGCTGCTGCTCGGCGTCGTCGGCTCCGTCCTCGGCGTCGGCGCGGGCGTCGGCATCGCCATCGGCCTGATGAAGCTCATGAGCATGACCGGCATGAACCTGTCCACCGACGACCTGACGGTCGCCTGGACCACCCCGGTGATCGGCCTGGTCCTCGGCGTGGTCGTCACCGTCCTCGCCGCCTACCTGCCCGCCCGCCGCGCCGGCAAGGTCTCCCCGATGGCCGCCCTGCGCGACGCCGGCGCCCCCGCCGACGCCAGGGCCGGCGCCGTCAGGGCCGTGCTCGGTCTGCTCCTCACCGGCGCCGGCGCCTACGGCCTCTACCTGGCCGCCACCGCCGACAAGGCGAAGGAGGGCTCGCTCTGGCTGGGCCTGGGCGTGGTGCTCAGCCTGATCGGCTTCGTCGTCATCGGCCCGCTGCTCGCCGGCGGCGTGGTCCGTGTCCTGGGCGCCGTCCTGCTGCGCGCCTTCGGCCCGGTCGGCCGGATGGCGGAACGCAACGCCCTGCGCAACCCGCGCCGCACCGGCGCCACCGGCGCCGCCCTGATGATCGGCCTCGCCCTGGTCGCCTGCCTGTCGGTGGTCGGCTCCTCCATGGTCGCCTCGGCCACCGACCAGCTCGACAAGTCCGTCGGCACCGACTTCATCGTCCAGTCCGACCAGGGCCAGCCGATCATCCCGCAGGCCGTGCAGGCGGTGAAGAAGACGCCGGGCCTGGAGCGGGTCACCGAGTACAAGGTCCTCGACGCCGACCTGACCACACCCGACGGCAAGACGTCGAAGGGTGAGACGATCAACGCCGCCGACCCCACCTACGCACAGGACGTGCGCACCGAGACGGTGGCCGGCGACCTCGCCGACGCCTACCGGCCCGACTCGATGTCCGTCTTCGAGGGCTTCGCCAAGGAGCACGGCATCACCGTCGGGTCCCCTGTGAAGGTCGACTTCAAGGACGGCACCACGGCGACCCTGACGGTCCGCGCGATCACCAGCGACGAGGTCGTCATCGACAAGGGCGCGATGTACGCGTCCATCACGACGACGGCCAAGTACGTGCCGGCGGACCGCATGCCCCTCGACGTCCTCGTCTTCGCCACGGCGAAGGAGGGGCAGCAGGACGCGGCCTACACGTCCCTGAAGTCCGCGCTGCACGACTACCCCCAGTACACCGTGCGCGACCAGACCGACTACAAAGAGGCACTGAAGGACCAGATCGGCCAGATGCTGAACATGATCTACGGCCTGCTGGCCCTGGCGATCATCGTCGCGGTCCTCGGCGTGGTGAACACCCTGGCCCTGTCGGTGGTGGAACGCACCCGTGAGATCGGCCTGATGCGCGCCATCGGCCTCTCGCGCCGCCAGCTCCGTCGCATGATCCGCATGGAGTCGGTCGTCATCGCCCTCTTCGGCGCCCTGCTCGGCCTCGGCCTGGGCATGACCTGGGGCGCTACCGCCCAGCAGCTCCTCGCCATGGAGGGCCTGAAGGTCCTGGACATCCCCTGGCCGACGATCATCGGCGTCTTCATCGCCTCCGCCTTCGTGGGCCTGTTCGCCGCCCTGGTACCGGCGTTCCGCGCGGGCCGCATGAACGTTCTGAACGCGATCGCGACGGACTGACCACCACAGACGGGGGCAGCCCGGTACCGAGGAGCCACGGGGGGCTCCTCGGTACCGGGCTTTTGCCGAGTCCGGCGACGCTTCGACGACGGACCCGGGCGGGTCCGCGGGCGCGTGGGGGCTTTTCGGGGGGTGGCAGGCATTCCAGCCCAGGCGACTCAGCCCGTCCGGCGTTCGAGGACGAGGCCCGTTCAGGGCCGAAGGGGGTGCAGGGGCGCAGCCCCGCCGGGGCAAGGGGCGGAGCCCCAGGCGGGGTCGAAGGGGCGGAGCCCCTGGAGGACGGGACGGGTAGGGGGCGGCGGGGGCGAAAAACCCACGGCCCACTGACACCACCCCGCACCCCGACAACCGCCCCCCACTGCCGCCCCCGAAGTCGCCCGCACATCCCCACACCCCCGGTGTTGTCCACAGCCCCCGGCACACCGCACCGCCCCGTCGTACTCTGGACACCCCCGGCCCGTGACACGCGTCGGGCCCTTCGCGTTGCCCACCGCCCATCCCGACCGCCCACCTCGCCCGACCGCCCACCTCGCCCGACCGCCCACCTCGCCCCACCGCCCACCTCGCCCCACCGCCCACCTCTCCTACGCCGACCGCCAACCCCATACACCCCAAGGGCGTCACTGGCATCACACGCCACCCCCACCGCCCCCTCGGACCCCGGACGGAAAGCCCCTCCATGAGCCTGCACGGTCTGCTCGACGCCGTAGTCAAGGACACCGCCCTCGCGGAAGCGATCCCGGCCGCCGCAGACGGCAACCGCATGCACATCGACCTGGTCGGCCCGCCGGCGGCCCGCGCCTTCGCGATCGCCGCCCTGGCCCGCGAGACGTCCCGCACCGTCCTCGCCGTGACGGCCACCGGCCGCGAGGCGGAGGACCTGGCCGCCGGCCTGCGCTCACTGCTGCCCCCGGACGGCGTCGTGGAGTACCCCTCCTGGGAGACGCTTCCGCACGAGCGCCTCAGCCCTCGCAGCGACACCGTCGGCCGCCGCCTCGCCGTCCTGCGCCGCCTGGCCCACCCCAGCCCCGACGACCCGGAGACCGGCCCGGTCTCCGTCGTCGTGGCCCCGGTCCGATCGGTGCTCCAGCCGCAGGTCAAGGGCCTCGGCGACCTCGAGCCCGTGGCCCTGAGGTCGGGCGCGACGGCCGACCTGAACGAGGTCGTGGAAGCACTCGCGGCCGCCGCGTACGCGCGCGTGGAGCTGGTCGAGAAGCGCGGCGAGTTCGCCGTACGCGGCGGCATCCTGGACGTGTTCCCGCCCACCGAGGAACACCCCCTGCGCATCGAGTTCTGGGGCGACGACGTCGAGGAGATCCGCTACTTCAAGGTCGCCGACCAGCGGTCGCTCGAAGTCGCCGAGCACGGCTTGTGGGCTCCGCCCTGCCGTGAACTGCTCCTCACGGACGACGTCCGCACGCGCGCGCGTGCCCTCGCCGAGCAGCACCCCGAGCTGGGCGAGCTGCTCGGCAAGATCGCCGAGGGGATCGCGGTCGAGGGCATGGAGTCCCTGGCGCCGGTCCTCGTCGACGACATGGAGCTGCTGCTCGACGTCCTGCCCAAGGGCGCCATGGCCGTCGTGTGCGACCCGGAGCGGGTCCGTACGCGCGCCGCCGACCTCGTCGCGACGAGCCAGGAGTTCCTCCAGGCGTCCTGGGCGGCCACCGCGGGCGGCGGCGAGGCCCCCATCGACGTGGGCGCGGCCTCCCTGTGGTCCATCGCGGACGTGCGGGACCGGGCTCGCGAGCTGGACATGATGTGGTGGTCGGTGTCGCCGTTCGCCGCCGACCTCGAGCTGGAGGCGGACACCCTCCAGCTCGGTATGCGCGCCCCGGAGACCTACCGCGGTGACACGGCGAAGGCGCTCGCCGACACCAAGGGCTGGCTGGCCGACGGCTGGCGCGTTGTCTTCGTCACCGAGGGGCACGGCCCGGCGGCCCGCACCGTGGAGGTGCTCGGCGGCGAGGGCGTCGCCGCCCGCCTGGACGCCGACCTGACCGAGCTGTCCCCCTCGCTCGTCCACGTCTCCTGCGGCTCGATCGACTACGGCTTCGTCGACCCCGCCCTCAAGCTCGCCGTCCTCACCGAGACGGACCTGTCCGGGCAGAAGGCGGCCGGCAAGGACGGCGCCCGCATGCCGGCCCGCCGCCGCAAGACGATCGACCCGCTCACCCTCGAGGCGGGCGACTACATCGTCCACGAGCAGCACGGAGTGGGCCGCTACATCGAGATGGTGCAGCGCACCGTGCAGGGCGCCACGCGCGAGTACCTGGTCGTGGAGTACGCCCCCGCCAAGCGCGGCCAGCCCGGCGACCGCCTCTACATCCCCACCGACCAGCTGGAGCAGATCACCAAGTACGTCGGCGGCGAGGCACCCACCCTGCACCGGCTGGGCGGCGCCGACTGGACGAAGACCAAGGCGCGCGCCAAGAAGGCCGTCAAGGAGATCGCGGCGGACCTGATCAAGCTGTACAGCGCGCGCATGGCGGCCCCCGGGCACGCCTTCGGCGCGGACACCCCCTGGCAGCGGGAGCTGGAGGACGCCTTCCCCTACGTGGAGACCCCCGACCAGCTCACCACCATCGCCGAGGTCAAGGACGACATGGAGAAGTCGGTCCCGATGGACCGGCTGATCTGCGGCGACGTCGGCTACGGCAAGACGGAGATCGCCGTCCGCGCCGCCTTCAAGGCCGTCCAGGACGGCAAGCAGGTCGCGGTCCTCGTCCCCACGACGCTGCTGGTGCAGCAGCACTTCGGGACGTTCAGCGAGCGGTACGCGCAGTTCCCGGTCAACGTGCGGGCGCTGTCCCGCTTCCAGACCGACACCGAGGCGAAGGCGGTCCTGGAGGGCCTCCAGGACGGCTCGGTCGACGTCGTCATCGGCACCCACCGCCTGTTCTCCTCCGAGACCAAGTTCAAGGACCTGGGCCTGGTCATCGTCGACGAGGAGCAGCGTTTCGGCGTCGAGCACAAGGAGCAGCTGAAGAAGCTGCGGGCCAACGTCGACGTGCTGACGATGTCCGCGACCCCGATCCCGCGCACCCTGGAGATGGCGGTCACCGGCATCCGCGAGATGTCGACGATCACCACGCCCCCGGAGGAGCGCCACCCGGTGCTCACCTTCGTCGGCCCGTACGAGGAGAAGCAGATCGGCGCCGCCATCCGCCGCGAGCTGCTGCGCGAGGGCCAGGTCTTCTACATCCACAACCGGGTCGAGTCGATCGACCGCGCGGCCGCCCGGCTGCGCGAGTTCGTCCCGGAGGCGCGGATCGCCACCGCGCACGGGCAGATGTCGGAGTCGGCGCTGGAGAAGGTCGTCGTCGACTTCTGGGAGAAGCGGTTCGACGTGCTCGTCTCGACGACGATCGTCGAGTCCGGCATCGACATCTCCAACGCCAACACGCTGATCGTGGAACGCGGCGACACCTTCGGCCTCTCCCAGCTCCACCAGCTGCGGGGCCGTGTCGGCCGTGGCCGCGAGCGCGGGTACGCCTACTTCCTCTACCCGCCGGAGAAGCCGCTCACCGAGACCGCGCACGAGCGTCTCGCCACCATCGCCCAGCACACCGAGATGGGCGCGGGCATGTACGTGGCGATGAAGGACCTGGAGATCCGCGGCGCGGGCAACCTCCTGGGAGGCGAGCAGTCCGGCCACATCGCGGGCGTCGGCTTCGACCTGTACGTCCGCATGGTCGGCGAGGCCGTCGCCGACTACCGGCGTCAGCTGGAGACCGGCGGGATCGAGGAGGAGCCGCCGCTCGAGGTCAAGATCGAGCTGCCCGTCGACGCGCACGTCCCGCACGACTACGCCCCCGGCGAGCGGCTGCGCCTGCAGGCCTACCGCTCCGTCGCCTCCGCCAACTCGGAGGAGGACGTCAAGGCCGTGCGCGAGGAACTCGTCGACCGCTACGGCAAGTTGCCCGAGCCGGTGGAGAACCTGCTGCTGGTGGCCGGCCTGCGGATGCTCGCGCGCGCGTGCGGCGTCGGCGAGATCGTCCTGCAGGGCACCAACATCCGCTTCGCGCCCGTGGAGTTGCGGGAGTCGCAGGAGCTGCGGCTGAAGCGGCTCTACCCCGGCAGCGTCATCAAGCCGGCGGTCCACCAGGTCCTCGTCCCCCGCCCGAAGACCGCGAAGGTGGGCGGCAAGCCGCTGGTCGGGCGGGAACTGCTGGGCTGGGTGGGTGAGTTCCTGGCGTCGGTGCTGGGGTCGTAGGACGGGGTCGTAGGACGCCGGACCCGGCCTCCCGCGGGGCCGGGCCGGGCTGAGCAGGTGCTCCGGATCTTGCTTGGCGGGCCCGGTCTTCTGTGGGCTGGGACAGCGCGGGGTGAGCCGTTGCCGGACCTGGCCCGGCAGGCCCGGTCCTCCGGGTGCCGGGCCGGGTTGAGTCGTTGCCGGACTTTGCCTGCCGGGTCCCAGTCTTTGTTGGGCTGGGCGAGCTCAGCAGGCGCCGGACCTTGCCCGGCCGGCCCCGGTCTTCCGTAGAGCTGGGCCAGGGTGAGCAGGCGCCGGGCCTCCCCGGCAGGCCCGGTCTTCCGTGGGTGCCGAGCCGGGTTGAGCCGTTGCCGGACCTCGCCCGGTGGGCCCCGGTCTTCCGTAGAGCTGGGCCAGGGTGAGGAGGCGCCGGGCCTCGCCCGGCAGGCCCGGTCTTCCGTGGGTGCTGGCCCGGGTTGAGCCGTTGCCGGACCTCGCCCGGTGGGCCCCGGCCTTCCGTGGGGCCGGCCGGGCCGAGCCGTTGCCGGGCCTTGCTGTCGTCGTCCTCGGCAAGGCCGCACCAGCCCCCAACCCCAGCCGGTTGCCGGCCCGGGGCGACCGGCGGCTCAGGCCGAGTGGAACACCCCCATGGGCAGCTCCCGGAACATCTCCTCGGGGTTCTCGCCGGCCAGGAGGTGGTCGAGGTTGTGGCCGAGGAGGAGCGTGGCGAAGCCGTGGGCCAGGGACCAGACGGCGATCCGGGCCAGCCGGGCGTCGACGTCCTCGCGCCCGGGTGCGCGGACGGCGACGGCGTCGGTCAGGGCGGTGGCGGAGAGGCTGCGGGCCGTGGTCAGTTCGAGGTCGTCGGCGCGCAGCAGCTCCGGCGAGAACATCACCTGGAAATGCGCCGGGTGCTCACGGGCGAAGCGGACGTAGCGAACGCCCGCGTCCCGTAGGTCCGAGGCGTCCCTGAGCGCGGCGGCCAGCAGGCCGTGCCCCTCCGCCGCGATCGCCGTCAGCAGTCCCGTGCGGTCCTTGAAGTGGTGGGCCGGTGCCGCGTGCGAGACGCCGGCCCGGCGGGCCAGGTCCCGCAGGCTCAGACCGGAGGGGCCGTCGGCGGCGATGACGTCGAGGGCGGCGGTGAGGATGGCGCGCCGCAGGTCGCCGTGGTGATAGGGGCGGTCGCTCATGGACAGCAGCGTACGCCGGATCTAGTCATTGACAAGTTCGCGGGCGTCGGGCAATCTTGTCAGTGTCAAGTTGTGAGGGCTGCTGAGCAGGACGAGGAGGGGACGTCATGTCCGAACGTGCGGAGAACCGGGCGGCGAGTCCGGAAGGAGGCCGTGACCCGGGTCAGGTGCCGCCGGCTCAGGCGCGCCGCCTCTGGCATCTCCTCGAACCCCTGCACGCGGTGCTGTATTACGCGCCCGAAGTCTTCGAGGAGGTCGGCGCGCTCGGCTACTCCACCGAGGACCGCTGGCCCAGCTATTTCCCGATGCGCGCCGCACCGCTGGGTGCGGTCGGCGGCAGGGTGGTGGCCTCCGCCTTCTACAGCTTCCAGCCCGGCATGGTCGCCCGGCACATCGACGACGCCTGGAGGACCGCAGCCCCGGAAGCGGTCCTGGCGGCGAGACTGCGCGGCATCGACCGGACGTATCGCACTCTGTTCGGCGACCGTGCGGGCAGCCCCGAGATGGTCGAGGCCGCCGCCCTCGCCCGCCGCGCGGCCGCGGCCGCAGACCCGGCGGGGCGCCCTCTCGCCGCGGCCAACGCCGCGTTGGACTGGCCCACCGAGCCGCACCTTCAGCTGTGGCAGGCGGCGACGATCCTGCGCGAACACCGCGGCGACGGCCACCTCGCCGCCCTGCTGACCGCGGGACTCGACCCGTCCGAGGCGCTGGTGTCCTTCGCCGCGACGGGCGCCGCGTCCGTCGAGCGGTTCGCCAGTCGCGGCTGGACGCCACAGGAGTGGACGGCGGCGCGTGAGCGCCTGACCGCGCGAGGGCTGGTCGACGCCGACGGCAGGGCGACCGAGGCGGGCCGTGAACTGCGCCGCCGTGTCGAGCAGGACACCGACCGGCTCGCGCTCGGCCCCTGGCAGGCCCTCGGCCCGGAGGACAGCGAGCGTCTGGCCGTCCTGCTCGGCGACTACTGGGTCACGGTGATCGGCTCCGGTCTGCTGCCCTCGGAGTCGACGCTGGGCATCGGGAAGGTGTGACGCCCCGGGCGGTGACGGGGATGCAGGGGAGCCGCCCGGGCGCTTGCCCTCGCGGACGGCCTCGGCCCGGCTGGCGTGCGTCGCCGGACTATGGCTGCTGCTCGGGTCGGTCGGGCCGGTCCTCGTCCATGCCGAGCCGCCGGTGCATCCGCTGCTGAGATGTGCGCCGTTCACCCCCATGCCCACGTGGAGCCGGTGTGGTGGGAACCGCCCGTCCGCCTTCGCGCGCCCCCTCGCCTACGGTGTACCCGAGCCCGACAGGGGAAGCCGCCCTGTGCGGGTTGGCAGCGGTGGGCAAAACAAGGGGAGGGGCGCACGTGAGTCGCAGGAGAGTGGGGCGCGCGTGCTTCGTCCGCGCGGTGACGCTGTCGGCGGCTGCCGTGCTGCTCGTCTCGGGATGCGAGGGGCTCGGCGAAGAGGCGTCGTCCGCGGGATCCGGGCCGGCCGCGCCGGACGGGCGGGCGGTCAGCCCGCTCAGGAACCCGGACGGTACGAAGCCAGGGCTCGCGCCCGTGACGACGGACGCGGACAAGGCAGCGGCCCGCAAGCTCATCGAGGAGCTCTCCACGAAGGGCCGGGGGCCGCAAACGGGCTACGACCGCGACAAGTTCGGCTACGCGTGGATGGACACGGCCGACGGGGTGCCGCTCGCGAGGAACGGGTGTGACACCCGGAACGATCTGATCCGTCGTGATGGTCAGAACCTGCGCTTCCGCACCGGCTCCGACTGCGTGGTCATCGCCATGACGCTGGACGACCCGTACACCGGGACCACCATCGAGTGGCGCAAGCAGAAGGCCGCCGAGGTACAGATAGATCACGTCGTGCCGCTGTCCTACAGCTGGCAGATGGGCTCGTCGCGCTGGTCGGAGAACAAGCGCGAGCAACTCGCCAACGACGCGCTCAATCTCATGCCGGTCGAGGGGCGGGCCAACTCCGCCAAGGGCGATTCCGGACCCGCGTCCTGGCTGCCGCCCGACAAGCAGATCAGGTGCGCCTACGCGGTCCGGTTCGCCCAGGTCGCCGTCAAGTACGAGTTGCCGGTCACCGAACCGGACAAGCGGATGATGCTGCGGCAGTGCGGCGGCTGACGAAGGCGGAAACGGCCGCCATCAGCCGCGTCCCTCGGGCGAGGCGCCTGCAGGGAGGAGGCGCCCGCTGGGAGCCCGGCGCCTACCGCCCGTACGGATAGCCCTGCTGATACGGATAGCTCGGCTGTCCCGCCGCGTACGCCGGCGCTTTCTTGTCGAACATGGCGAACAGCAGCATCCACGTGGCCGTCAGCAGCGTCACGATCACGGCGATCCCCAGGAACGCGTCTCCGTCCCCGTCGGCCGTGATCAGCGCCCACGGCAGGGTCACGACCTCGTACAGCGCGAACGCGGCGAAGGCACCCCAGTCAGAGGGCCGGCCCCGCCGGATCGCGACATACAGGAACGGCACCCACACCAGCAGACCCAGCGCGCCCCACACCAGGGCCGTCCAGGCCAGCCGCTGGAACCAGCCGCCCTCGAGTCTCTTCTCCGCGCCCGTCGTCGCCGTCGTCATACCGCCCCCCAAGTGATGCCCCCAAGTAGTGAGGGAGTAAGGGTAGGGCACGGGCGGACGGGGGCGGACCTCTCCTTCTTTACCGCGGCATGAGGGAATCTTGTCGCTTCGGGAGGCCCGTGTTTCCCGGTCACAGGACCGACGCGGGCTACGGTGCCTCCAGGACCTCCAGGGGATCCGAACAACCGTGCACACGATGATGGGGTGGGGATGGCCGAGCACCGGCAGTCGAAGAAGCGCAGATACATCACGTGGGGCGTGGCCGGCGCGGTCGTCGTCGCCGGTGCCGGGATCGCGGCACAGCAGTCGATGGCGGCCACCACCTGGCCCGCCCAGAAGACCTACACCGGCCGCGCCTTCGACACCTGCGCCGCGCCCTCCCTGGCCGCGATGAAGGCGTGGAAGAGCGACGGCTTCTACGGCGCCGCCGCCGTCTACGTCGGCGGCAAGAACCGCAGCTGCAACCAGCCCAACCTCACCGCGTCCTGGGTGAAGTCGGTGAACTCGATCGGCTGGAAGCTCATCCCGATCTACGTCGGCGCCCAGCCGCCCTGCCAGACCGGCTCCAGCCCCGAGAGGCTGACCGCCTCCACCGCCGCCTCCCTCGGCGCGAAGGACGCGGCGGACGCGGTCGCCAAGGCCTCCGCCCTCGGCATGAAGGCCGGAAGCCCCGTCTACCTCGACATGGAGCCGTACGACATCACCGACAAGGCGTGCAACGACGCCGTGCTGACGTACGTCCGCTCCTTCACCAAGGCGCTGCGCGCCAAGGTCTACCGCGCCGGCCTCTACGGCTTCAGCAGCTCCAGCGCCAAGGCCATCGCCAACGCGACGAACAAGACGGACCTGCCCGGCAACCTCTGGTACGCGCTCTGGGACAAGCAGAACACCACCACCGCCGACTGGCCGTGGGGCTCCACCCAGTACACGAACCACAGCCGCGGCCACCAGTACATGGTCAACAGCAAGGAGACGCGCGGCGGTTACACGATCACCGTCGACCGCGACGCGTGGGACGCGCCGGTCGCGATCGTCGGCTGAGCCACACCGAGCGGATCGCGCACCGAGCGGATCGCGTGGCGAGGGGATCGCGCACCGAGCGGATCGCGTGGCGAGGGGATCGCGCACCGAGCGGATCGCGTGGCGAGGGGAGCGCGCACCGAGCCGAGCGCGCCGCCGTTGGTGCGGGCGACGGCGTTCCTCGCGGCGGCGGCCGAGGCGGTCCGGCGCGGGACGGACGCCGGCGGCGACGCCACGCACGCGGGGGCGGGCCGTCGGACGGGCGCGGCGGTGCCGCAAGTCCCGGTGAATCGTTGGTCGAATGGGTTGGCCACAGGCGTACCACTGCCTACCATCGATCACCGCAAGACTTTGTGCACCGTCGCACAATCTCCTCGGGAGGCTTCCTTGCACAGCCGCCGTCGTCGCACCGCGCTCCTGCTGTCCGCCGCGATCGTCGCGGCCGGCCCTCTCCTCACCGCCTGCGGAAACGATGCGCATCCGGGCGCGGCGGCCGTCGTCGGCGGCCAGCGGATCACCGTGTCCGAGCTGGAGAACCGGGTCGACGAGGTCCGCGCTGCCCAGCGGGCGGCGGTCACCGACGACACCCAGTACGCGCAGGCCATCGCCCAGACCGGCAGCCTCACCCGCGACACCCTCCACGGCATGGTCCTCGACCGGGTGCTGCATCGCGCCGCCGAGGACGCGGGCGTGACGGTCAGCCGCAAGGAGGTCCAGCAGATGCGGGTCGGCCTGGAACAGCAGGCGGGCGGCGCGAAGGGCCTGGAGATGACGTGGCTGCAGCAGTACGGCATCCCGCCGCAGCGCCTCGACGAGAACCTCCGCCTCCAGCTCGAGGCCCAGAAGCTCGCCGCGAAACTCGGCACGGACACCAGCCAGCCGGTCTTCTGGGACGCCCTCTCGAAGGCGTCCGATGCCCTCGGCGTCGACCTCAACCCCCGCTACGGCAGCTGGAACGCGGAGAAGGTCACCCGCGTCGACGCGGAGACGCCGTGGGTACGGCAGATCAGCCCGGTGGGGAACCAGCAGACGACCTGACCATATGACCGGCCGCCCGGTCCTGTGGACAACTCCCGGGGCGGTCGGCGGGCGTGGGTTACGTTCGAGGTGTGAACGATGTGACCGCACCCACCGGCTCCGCGACGGGCCGAGTCGTCCTGCTCACCACCAGCCACCGTGTCGCTCCCGGCCTGCTGTCCTGGCCCGCCTGGCAGGCCCTGCGCTCCGCCGACCGTGTCCTGTGCGCGGACGGCGCGCACCCGCAGCTGCCGTACCTGCGCGAGGCCGGCATACGGGTCGACGAGGCCGCCCCGACCGCCGAGGACCTGGTCACCGCCTGCGCCGGCGGACGCACGGTCGTGGTCGTCGCGACCGGCGAGGGTGAGCCGGCCCTCACCGACGGCCTCGCCCGCCTGGCCGGCTCCGGCCGCGTCGCCCTGCCCGAGCTGGAGCTGCTCCCCGCCTCCTACGACCTGCCGGGCGCCCGTCTCCTCGACCTGATCCAGGTCATGGACCGCATCCGCGCCGAGTGCCCCTGGTCGTCGCAGCAGACCCACAAGGGCCTCGCCAAGTACGGCATCGAGGAGGCCTACGAACTCGTCGAGGCCATCGAGGACGGCGACCGGGACGAGCTCCGCGAGGAACTCGGCGACGTCCTCCTCCAGGTCGTCTTCCACGCCCGTATCGCCGAGGAGGACGAGGACGCCCCCTTCTCCATCGACGACGTGGCGGCCACGATCGTCACCAAGCTCGTCCACCGCCACCCCCACGTCTTCGGCGACGCGACGGCCACGACCCCGGAGGAGGTCAAGGAGCACTGGCTCCGCACGAAGGCGGTCGAGAAGCGCCGGGAGTCCGTGACCGACGGCATCCCGCTCCACCAGCCGGGCCTCGCCCTGGCCGCCAAGCTGGCGTCGAGGGTCCGGTCGGCGGGCCTGGAGGTCCCCCTGCCGTCCTCCGAGGGCATCGGCTACGAACTGCTCGCCCTGGCGGCCCGGGCCGAGGCGGAGGGCGTGGACCCGGAGGCGGCCCTGCGGGCGGCGGCGCGGGCCTACCGGGACGCGATCCGGGCGACCGAAGGGACCTAGGGGTCCGCAAAGCCGTCCCAGGCCCGCGACGCCCGGCCCGCACTCTCGCCGCACCGGGCGGCCCCGGCGAGGCGCCCGACACCTGGCGGGCGAGCGGGCCCCTGGTCGCGGACGCCCTGCGATCGCCGGACCTGCCCCCCGTGGGGCCGAGGGGCCGGCTCAGCGCGGCCGAGATGGCGCGGGCCCACGGCTTGGGCGACTACGGCACCGTGGTGCGGTCGGGCCGCACGGCTCTGCGCGCGAGGGGTGACGAGGGCGACTTGGACGCCATGTTCACCCTCGCCCGCTTCGCTGGCCTCGCCGGCTTCGCCGAGGACGCCGGCGAGGCCCGGTTCTGGTTACGGAGGCCGGCGGAGGAGGACCCGGGATCGGCCCTGCGTTTCGGCAGGTACCTCGCCCAGCGGGGCGACCACGCCGAAGCCGTCCGCCAGTTGGAGGTGGCGGCGGAGGCCGGCCGCCTCGCCGTGGTGCGCGACCTCGGCCCCCTCCTGCTCGACCGCGCCGAACACCGGCCGGCCAGAGCGGCCGCATCCGGTTCGCGTGCCGCGGCCACCGAGCCGACCGCCCTCCGCGAAGCCCGCGCCGCGAACCGGGCTACCGTCGAGGAGTGACCAACCAGCCCCACCCCCCGACCGACCCCCCACCGGCTCCCGACCTCTTCACCTGGGAGTTCGCCACCGACCCCTACCCCGCCTACGCCTGGCTGCGCGAGCACGCCCCCGTGCACCGCACCCGGCTCCCCAGCGGTGTGGAGGCCTGGCTGGTCACCCGGTACGCCGACGCCAAGCAGGCCCTCGCCGACCAGCGGCTGTCCAAGAACCCGGCGCATCACGACGAGCCCGCCCACGCCAAGGGCAAGACCGGCATCCCCGGCGAGCGCAAGGCCGAGTTGATGACGCATCTGCTGAACATCGACCCGCCGGACCACACCCGCCTACGCCGCCTGGTCAGCAAGGCCTTCACGCCCCGCCGTGTCGCGGAGTTCGGGCCCCGTGTCCAGGAGCTCACCGACCACCTCATCGACCGCTTCGCCCGGCAGGGGTCCGCCGACCTCATCCACGACTTCGCCTTCCCCCTCCCCATCTACGCCATCTGCGACCTGCTCGGCGTCCCCCGGGAGGACCAGGACGACTTCCGCGACTGGGCCGGGATGATGATCCGGCACGGCGGCGGCCCGCGCGGCGGCGTCGCGCGGTCGGTGAAGAAGATGCGCGGCTACCTGTCCGAGCTCATCCACCGCAAGCGTGAGGCCCTGCCCCCCGAGCCCGCCCCCGGCGAGGACCTCATCTCGGGCCTCATCCGCGCCTCCGACCACGGCGAGCACCTCACCGAGAACGAGGCCGCCGCCATGGCGTTCATCCTCCTGTTCGCCGGTTTCGAGACGACCGTCAACCTCATCGGCAACGGCACCTACGCCCTCCTCACCCACCCCGGGCAGCGACAGCGGCTCCAGACCTCCCTCGCCGCGGGCGACCGCGGCCTCCTGGAGACGGGGGTCGAGGAACTCCTGCGCTACGACGGCCCGGTGGAGCTCGCCACCTGGCGCTTCGCCACCCGGCCCCTGACCATCGGAGGCCAGGACATCGCCCCCGGCGACCCCGTCCTCGTCGTCCTGGCGGCCGCCGACCGCGATCCGGATCGCTTCACCGACCCGGACACCCTCGACCTCTCCCGCCGTGACAACCAGCACCTCGGCTACGGCCACGGCATCCACTACTGCCTGGGCGCCCCGCTCGCCCGCCTGGAGGGCCAGACCGCGCTCGCCACCCTCCTCACCCGCCTGCCCGACCTCCGGCTCGCGGTGGACCCGGCCGAGTTGAGGTGGCGCGGCGGCCTCATCATGCGCGGACTGCGCACCCTCCCCGTCGAGTTCACGCCGGTCGCGCCCACCGGCTCCGGACCCGGAACGCCCTCCGATCCTTCCGCACCGGCCGCACCCGTCCGCTGACCGACCGTTATGTGCCCGTAGAGCGAAGCAAAGGTGACCGTTTCTCAACTCTGTGATCTTCACGTGATCTGCGCGGCATTAACTTGTGACAAGTGATCGTCTGCCGATACGTTCACTCGTCAGCGCGACGCCCCGGCACCACCCCGTCGCGCGGTCACTGCTGTCTCGAGAAAGGCGCCCCGCATGCTCTCCGGGAACGGTCGTCACCGTCGCCCCCGTCAGGCCCCGGCCCTCCTCGTCGCGGCCGGCGTGACCGGCTCCGCCATCGCCATCCCGCTGCTCGGTGCGAGCGCGGCGAGCGCCGCCGACGGCTCGGTGTGGGACAAGGTGGCCGAGTGTGAGACCGGCGGCTCCTGGAGCGCCAACGAGGGCGGCGGCGAGTACGGCGGACTGTCGCTGACCCAGGAGGACTGGGAGGCGTACGGCGGCCTCGACTTCGCCACGCGTCCCGACCTGGCCAGCCGCAACCAGCAGATCTCCGTGGCCCAGAAGGTCCTCGCCGACCAGGGTGTGGGCGCGTGGGGCACCTGTGGGCTGACGTCCGGACTGACCGAGAAGTCCGGTTCGGTGGACCTGGACACGGGCGTGGCGGACGACTCGTCCGACTCCTCCATAACGTCCGGCTTGTCCGACCTGTCCAGAGGGTCGTCCGACTCCTCGAAGTCCTCCGGTTCCACGGAGGATTCCGGCGACGCCTCCGCCGACCCGTCCGCCGAGTCCTCCGCCGATTCCACGGATACGCCCTCCTCGTCCCCTTCGTCCCCTTCCTCCTCCGCGTCGGACAACTCCTCGGCGCCCGGCGCCTCCTCCGGCTCGGACGCGAGCGATGCGGAGACGGGCGACAGCTCACCCACCGCGACGCCCGAGACGGGCGACTCGGACAAGTCCGGACAGAGCGCGGGTTCTTGGAGCCTCGTCGACACCGGAGCCGTCGACGCGGCTTCCGGCTCCGGCCGTCATCGCGGCGGCACCGCCGACGAGAGTGCGACCGGCGGCGCGTCCACCGCCTCCTCCGGCCGGCATGCGGCGAGCACCCTCGGCGGGGCGGGCGGCACCTACACCGTCCGGTCGGGCGACTCCCTCGAGTCCATCGCCGACTCCCTTGGCCTGGACGGCGGATGGCGTGCGCTCTACGCCGAGAACGAGGACCTCATCGGGTCCGACCCGAGCGACATCGTTCCCGGTCAGACTCTTGCGACAGGTGTCGAATAGGGCCGAAAAGCCGAGAAAACGACGGGAGTTCACGTCACGCTTCGCGCTGAATGTCCGGTTTGGCGAAAGTGTGGGATGAGTCTCAGAAGCCCTGATCGTCTTTGAAATTCCGTCGATCGCGTGTCTACGGTCATGACCGCTCGGCAACCCGAGCCCCGGCTGTCGCAACGCCGAATCCTGCCAGCGGCCGCCCGGGAACAGTCGTCGCGTCAAGCGCCGTAGGCAGGAGCGGGGGACCCAAGGTAGGTGCCGCACCGGGCAGTTGACCGGAGCGGCTCGGGGTGAAGCCACGCCTCCCACGGAGGAGTGGCCGGGCAACTCAACCGGCCCGAACCCGACAGCTCACCTCGCAGGCGTCGGTGAGGGGATCGATCCATGCTGTTTTCCGGCAAGGGCAAGCACCGTCGTCCGTCCAAGGCCACCCGCGCCATCGCCGTCGCCGGTGTCGCCACCGCCGCCGTCGCCGCCCCGCTGATGACGGCCGGCAGCGCCTCCGCCGCCACCGCCGCCGAGTGGGACACCGTCGCCCAGTGCGAGTCCGGCGGCAACTGGTCCATCAACACCGGCAACGGCTACTACGGCGGTCTGCAGTTCTCCGCCTCCACCTGGGCCGCGTACGGCGGCACGCAGTACGCCTCCACCGCCGACAAGGCCACCAAGTCGCAGCAGATCGAGATCGCCGAGAAGGTCCTCGCGGGCCAGGGCAAGGGCGCCTGGCCGGTCTGCGGCAAGGGCCTGTCCAACGCCGCCTACACGGGCGGCTCCTCCGGCGACTCCGGTTCCTCCTCGAACTCCGGGGCCGCGACCCGTTCGACCGAGCAGCAGAGCGCCTCCCGCTCCGCCGAGCGCCCGGCCGCCACGTCGCAGAAGACGGTCACCACCCCGACCGGCAAGAAGGTCAAGAAGGGCGACGGCGAGTACAAGGTCGTCGCCGGCGACACCCTCAGCACCATCGCCCAGGAGCAGGGCGTCAAGGGCGGCTGGGAGAAGCTCTTCGAGCTGAACAAGGACATCGTCGAGGACGCCGACCTGATCTACCCGGGCCAGCAGCTGCACCTCAAGTGACAGCCGGCCCACAGCGCGGCCAAGGCTCCCCCACAGCCGAGGCCCGCACACTGAGGACCTCGTGAGGGTCCCCCCCGTCCCCCACGGGCTCCCCGCCCCGGTGCGTGTTCCCCCGTACGCACCGGGGCGGGGCTTTTCTCTGCCCGCCCGCGTCGGCCCGATGCTGTTCCGGCGGTCGCCTTCTTCTCCGGTGATTCCTCCACCCTCTTTGTTCCGACCGGGAACAATGTGTACGGTCAGTCTGTCCACGGGACGGTCGGTCGGCTGCCGACGGCCCCGGGGCGGTTAGGCTCTAGTCGCAAGGCTCACCCAGGGCCCGTCACGGCCCATGTGCCCCGCACAACCAGCGTCACATCCCAAGAAGGAGATGCTCGTGCCGTCCATCGACGTCGTCGTAGCCCGGGAAATCCTGGACTCCCGAGGCAACCCCACGGTCGAGGTCGAGGTCGGCCTCGACGACGGCAGCACGGGTCGTGCCGCCGTCCCGTCCGGCGCCTCCACCGGCGCCTTCGAGGCCATCGAGCTCCGCGACGGTGACCCCAACCGCTACCAGGGCAAGGGCGTCGAGAAGGCCGTCCTCGCCGTCATCGAGCAGATCGGCCCGGAGCTGGTCGGCTACGACGCCACCGAGCAGCGCCTGATCGACCAGGCCATGTTCGACCTGGACGCCACCGACAACAAGGGCTCCCTCGGCGCCAACGCCATCCTCGGCGTCTCCCTCGCCGTCGCCCACGCCGCCTCCGAGGCCAGCGACCTGCCCCTCTTCCGCTACCTGGGCGGCCCGAACGCGCACCTGCTGCCGGTGCCGATGATGAACATCCTGAACGGCGGCTCGCACGCCGACTCCAACGTGGACATCCAGGAGTTCATGATCGCCCCGATCGGCGCGGAGTCCTTCTCCGAGGCCCTGCGCTGGGGCACCGAGGTCTACCACACCCTCAAGAAGGTCCTGAAGAACAAGGGCCTGTCCACCGGCCTCGGCGACGAGGGCGGCTTCGCCCCGAACCTCGGCTCCAACCGCGAGGCCCTCGACCTCATCCTCGAGGCCATCAAGGAGGCCGGCTACACCCCGGGCGAGCAGATCGCCCTCGCGCTCGACGTCGCCGCCTCCGAGTTCTACAAGGACGGCTCCTACACCTTCGAGGGCAAGGAGCGCTCCGCCGCCGAGATGACCGAGTACTACGCCGAGCTCGTCGAGGCGTACCCGCTCGTCTCCATCGAGGACCCGCTGTTCGAGGACGACTGGGAGGGCTGGAAGACCATCACCGCCAAGCTCGGTGACAAGGTCCAGCTCGTCGGTGACGACCTGTTCGTCACCAACCCCGAGCGCCTCGCCCGCGGCATCGAGGAGGGCGCCGCCAACGCGCTCCTCGTGAAGGTGAACCAGATCGGTTCGCTGACCGAGACGCTGGACGCCGTCGAGCTCGCCCAGCGCAACGGCTTCAAGTGCATGATGTCCCACCGCTCCGGCGAGACCGAGGACGTCACCATCGCCGACCTGGCCGTCGCCACCAACTGCGGCCAGATCAAGACCGGCGCCCCGGCCCGCTCCGAGCGCGTCGCCAAGTACAACCAGCTGCTGCGCATCGAGGAGATCCTCGACGACGCCGCGGTGTACGCCGGCCGCAGCGCCTTCCCGCGCTTCAAGGGCTGATCCGTACAGGGTCACGGCTCAGCCAGTCGTACGTACGTCCCCGTACTCGGTCCCGTACCGTGTGCGGGGACGTACGCGCGTGTGAACGGAGGCTGGAAGATGGCGGTGAAGGACCGGGACCGTTTCTCCACCGCGACCAGGATCCGGTTGATCGGAGAGCAGACGGCGGCCCGTGTCTATCGCTCCCAGACTCGCCGCCAGGCCCGCCGCTCCCGCCTCACCGGCCGTGCGGCCCTGCTCGCGCTCGTCCTGTGCTCGCTCGTCGTGGCCCTGGCCTACCCCATGCGGCAGTACGTCTCCCAGCGCGCCGACATCGCCGATCTGGAGCGTGAGAAGGAGCAGGCGAGGGAGCGGGTGGAGGAACTGCGCGACCTCAAGGCACGCTGGCAGGACGACGCGTACGCCGAGCAGCAGATCCGGCAGCGGCTGCACTACGTGATGCCGGGGGAGACGGCCTTCATCGTCATCGAACCGGACACGGCGAAGCAGGCCCGGTCCGACCTGGGGGCCGCGGACCGCCCCTGGTACTCGAACGTCTGGGACGGGGTCGACAAGTCCGACGCCTCCGACCAGTGAACCGAACCCGATAGAAAGACAGGCATGGAAACGCCCCCGCCGACCACTCCGCGCACCGAGCCCACCGACGCGGACGTCGAGGCCTTCAAGCAGCAGCTCGGGCGCCCGCCGCGCGGCCTGCGCGCGATCGCGCACCGCTGCCCCTGCGGCCAGCCGGACGTGGTGGAGACGGCCCCCCGCCTCCCCGACGGCACCCCCTTCCCGACGCTGTACTACCTGACGTGCCCCAAGGCGAACTCCGCGATCGGCACGCTCGAGGCGAACGGCGTGATGAAGGAGATGACGGAGCGGCTGCAGACCGACCCGGAGCTGGCCGCCGCCTACCGCGCCGCCCACGAGGACTACATCCGGCGCCGGGACGAGATCGAGGAGCTGAAGGGCTTCCCCAGCGCGGGCGGCATGCCGGACCGTGTGAAGTGCCTGCACGTGCTCGTGGCGCACTCCCTGGCCGCCGGACCGGGCGTCAACCCGCTGGGGGACGAGGCGATCGCCATGCTGCCTCCGTGGTGGAGCAAGGGCGCGTGCGTCACGCTCGCCCCGGAAGCCTGACCCCCGGGACGGTGCCGCCCGGGGGCTGCCCCCCGGGACCCCGCCGCTGCCCTGACGGGCCTCGTCCTCGCACGCCGGACGGGCCGACGAACGCCCGCCCCCGACCACAAGGAACCGCTCATGACCCGCGTCGCCGCCGTCGACTGCGGTACGAACTCGATCCGTCTCCTCGTCGCCGACGCCGACCCGGAGACGGGTGAACTGGTCGAACTGGACCGCCGTATGACGATCGTCCGCCTCGGTCAGGGCGTCGACCGGACGGGCCGGCTGGCGCCCGAGGCGCTGGCCCGGACGTTCGCCGCCTGCCGGGAGTACGCGGCCGTCATCAAGGAACACGGCGCCGAACGCCTGCGCTTCGTCGCCACCTCCGCCTCCCGGGACGCCGAGAACCGGGACGAGTTCGTGCGGGGGGTGATGGACATCCTGGGTGTGGAGCCCGAGGTCATCTCCGGCGACCAGGAGGCCGAGTTCTCCTTCACGGGCGCGACGAAGGAGCTGACCGGCCGGGACCACCTGGCCATGCCCTATCTGGTCGTGGACATCGGCGGCGGCTCCACGGAGTTCGTCGTCGGCGAGGACCACGTGCGTGCGGCGCGCTCGGTCGACGTGGGCTGCGTACGGATGACGGAGCGGCACCTGGTCGTCGACGGCGAGGTCACCGACCCGCCGGCCGAGGAGCAGATCGCGGCGATGCGCGCCGACATCGAGGCCGCCCTGGACCTCGCGGAGCGGACCGTGCCGCTGCGCGAGGCGCGGACGCTGGTGGGCCTGGCGGGTTCGGTCACGACGGTCTCGGCGATCGCGCAGGAGCTGCCGGAGTACGACTCCACGGCCATCCACCACTCCCGCGTCTCCCGGGACCGGGTCCGCGAGATCACCGAGTGGCTGCTGCACTCCACCCACGCCGAGCGCGCGGCGGTGCCCTCGATGCACCCGGGACGGGTGGACGTGATCGCCGCCGGGGCCCTCGTCCTGCTGTCGATCATGGAGCGGATCGGCGCGGAGGAGGTCGTGGTGAGCGAGCACGACATCCTCGACGGCATAGCTCACAGCTGCGCCGCCGAGGCGCGCTGAGGGGCACTGTCAGGCGATGCCGGCACCGGGCGGGGCGTCAGAGGTTGCGGTAGACGTCCCGCCGGTCGCCCACCTTGACAACGAGGACGACGAGCTCACCATCGTTGATCTGGTAGGCGACTCTGTAGCTTCCGACCCTGAGCCGGTAGAGCCCGGACGGGCCGGTGAGCTTCTTGACGTCGGCGTCCTGGCGGTACGGGTCGTCACCGAGCGCGGTCAGCGCGGTCAGGATGCGCATGGCGTCGGGGCGGCTGACGGCCCGGAGCTGCCGCTGCGCCGCCGTGGTGAACCGGAAGGCGTACTTCACGCCGCGTCGCCGTTCTGTTCGGTGAACAGGTCCGCCAGCAGTTCCGCCATCGTCACGGTGGGGCCGCCCTCGGCCAGGACCGCTTCGGCTTCGCGCGCCAGCATGACGTCGGCCGCTTCCTCCAGGGCTTCGAAGTCTGCGATCGGGACCACGGCCGCCACGGGGGCGCCGTTGCGCGTGATGACGGTCGGGACACCTTCCTCGGCCCGGTTGATGTGATCGGCGAGGTGCGCGCGGGCTTCCCGTACGGTCACGGTGTTCTCAGTCATGGAGCCAGTGTACGCACCTGCGTGTACACAACGCATGCTCAGGGGGAATCGCGTTCGTGCGCGATCCTCGACGGCATCGCGTGGTCGGTGGCGTAGCTCTCTTTGTTACCGATGGGTAGCACTCCACTGAGCAGTGCGGATAACGTATGAGCACGCTGGAGGGGCCTGTACGGGCCCCTCGGCGGCGCTCCGGCGACATCCGGTCGGAAAAGTTCGTGAAGTTCTTCACAAGGATTTCGGCCCCGTCTGGGTGCGGGGCGGCCCCGGTTGACCCTTCCGGGGGCCCCAGGCCCGTGTGAACATGTTCAAAAGCGGAACGTACGGACCTTTCACGGATCCCGATGCGAGGGTGTTTCGAAGGCCTCACCCAGGCCCTTCCGCCCCGGAGAGGCAGCTCACGCGGCATTGACAACGGGTGGTGTCGATCATGGGTTCCCGTTTCCCGCCATGACGTGGATCACGTGGGTCGCGGAGGATAGCACACCCCCCGCCGAAGCTTGTGAAGGGGCGCACGAGCGACCCCCCTGAGGCGGGTGGATACTCGATGCCATGAGCACCACGGAGCGTCCCAGGATCCTCGTAGTAGGCGGTGGGTACGTAGGCCTGTACGCAGCTCGGCGCATTCTCAAGAAGATGCGCTACGGCGAGGCGACCGTCACGGTCGTCGACCCCCGGTCGTACATGACCTACCAGCCCTTCCTCCCCGAAACCGCCGCCGGCAACATCTCCCCGCGCCACGTCGTCGTCCCGCTGCGACGCGTGCTGCCCAAGGCGGAGGTTCTCACCGGCCGGGTCACCACCATCGACCAGGACCGCAAGGTCGCCACGATCGCCCCGCTGGTCGGCGAGGCGTACGAGCTGCCCTTCGACTACCTGGTCGTCGCGCTCGGCGCGGTCTCCCGCACCTTCCCGATCCCCGGCCTCGCCGAGCAGGGCATCGGCATGAAGGGCATCGAGGAGGCCATCGGCCTGCGCAACCACGTCCTCGAGCAGCTCGACAAGGCCGACTCCACCACCGACGAGGAGATTCGCCGCAAGGCGCTCACCTTCGTCTTCATCGGCGGCGGCTTCGCCGGTGCGGAGACCATCGGCGAGGTCGAGGACATGGCCCGCGACGCGGCCAAGTACTACAAGAACGTGTCCCGCGAGGACATGCGCTTCATCCTCGTCGACGCGGCCGACAAGATCCTCCCGGAGGTCGGCCCCAAGCTCGGCCAGTACGGCAAGGAGCACCTGGAGAGCCGGGGCGTGGAGATCTACCTCTCCACCTCCATGGACTCCTGCGTGGACGGTCACGTGGTCCTGAAGAACGGCCTCGAGGTCGACTCCAACACGATCGTGTGGACGGCCGGCGTCAAGCCGAACCCGGTCCTCGCCCGCTACGGCCTTCCCCTCGGCCCCCGCGGCCACGTCGACTGCGCCCCGACCCTCCAGGTCCAGGGCACCGACTACATCTGGGCCGCGGGCGACAACGCCCAGGTCCCGGACGTCGTCGCCCGCAAGGCCGGCGTCGAGAACGCCTGGTGCCCGCCGAACGCGCAGCACGCCCTGCGCCAGGCGAAGGTCCTCGGCGACAACGTGATCTCCGGCATGCGGGGCTTCCCGCAGAAGGAGTACGCGCACGCCAACAAGGGCGCGGTGGCCGGTCTCGGCCTCCACAAGGGCGTCGCGATGATCGTCATGGGCAAGATGAAGATCAAGCTGCGTGGCCGCCTGGCGTGGTACATGCACCGCGGCTACCACGGCCTCGCGATGCCGACGTGGAACCGCAAGATCCGCGTCTTCGCCGACTGGACGCTCGGCATGTTCCTCAAGCGCGAGGTCGTCGCCCTCGGCGCCCTGGAGTCCCCGCGCGAGGAGTTCTACGAGGCCGCCAAGCCGGCCCCGGTCGCCGCGAAGGCGGAGAAGCCCGAGAAGGCGAAGGCTTCCTGACCTCCGCTCCGTAACGCCCGAAGGGGCCGCCCGCCATCCGTGGTGCGGGCGGCCCCTTCGGGCGTTTCCGGCGGGCTCGGCCCTGCGGGGAGTCAGCCGCCCGAGGGGCGCTCGGGGGCTCGGGGCGGCTCGCGGGAGCTCGGGGGCGGTCGGGCGGAGCCCCGCCGGGGCAGGTGCGGAGGGCCGGAGCGGGGTCCATCTCCGTGGGCGAGGAGGGCGGTTCGGGGCGCGGCCGCTCGGCGGAGCGCGCCCCGCGTCCGGACGGTTTGCCCAGATGTAACGTGCGTGGGGGACTGCGGCCGAGCCCTTCAGGTGTTTACGTGGTGTCAGGACATTCCGGGATCACCCTCACGGAGGTGTGCACCATGGCTGACGCCGCGCCGCGGCTCCATGCCCTCGTCGAACAGTTGCTGGGAGCCCCGTTCGAGTTGCGCATCCGCGCCTGGGACGGTTCGCAGGCGGGCCCGCCCGACGCGCCGGCCCTGGTCGTACGCAACCGGAGGGCCCTGCGCCGCCTCCTGTTCAAACCGGGCGAACTCGGCCTGGCCCGCGCCTGGGTGGCCGGCGACCTGGACGTCGAGGGCGACCTCTACACCGCCCTGGGGCTTCTCTCCGGGCTCATCTGGGAGCGGGACGAGGACGCCCGCACCCTCGCCGAGGCCCTGCGCGACCCCCAGTTCCGTTCGGCGGTCCGCGGTCTGCTGAAGCTCGCCGGACCGCCGCTGCCGCCCGCCCCGCCTCGCGAGGAGGTCCGCCGTACCGGTCACCTCCACACCCGCCGCTCGGACAGACGCGCCATCAGCCACCACTACGACGTCGGCAACGACTTCTACGCGATCGTCCTCGGCCCGTCCATGGTGTACTCCTGCGCCTACTGGGAGTCCCCCGGCAGCACGCTCGAACAGGCTCAGGAGGACAAGCTCGAACTGGTCTGCCGGAAACTGGCGCTGACCTCGGGTCAGCGCCTGCTGGACGTGGGCTGCGGCTGGGGCTCGATGGCGATCCACGCGGCCCGCGAGCACGGCGTGAGCGTCGTCGGCATCACCCTCTCCCAGGAGCAGGCGGCGTACGCCCGCAAGTGCGTCGCGGACGCCGGCCTCACCGACAGGGTGGACATCCGCGTCCAGGACTACCGCGACGTCACCGACGGCCCGTACGACGCGATCTCCTCCATCGGCATGGCGGAGCACGTCGGCGCCGAACGCTACCTGGAGTACGCGAGCCACCTGCACGGCCTCCTCAAGCCGGGCGGCCGCCTGCTCAACCACCAGATCGCCCGTCGTCCCCAGCGCGACGAAACCGAGTACCACGTCGACGAGTTCATCGACGCCTACGTCTTCCCGGACGGCGAACTCGCCCCCCTGGGCACCACCGTCACCCAGCTCGAACGCGCCGGCTTCGAAGTCCGCGACGTGGAGTCGATCCCCGAGCACTACGCCCTCACGCTGCGCCGGTGGGTGACCCGCCTGGAGGCCGACTGGGCGCGCGCGGTCGACCTCACCTCGCCCGGCCGCGCCCGTGTCTGGCGCCTGTACATGGCGGCCTCCGCCCTCGCCTTCGAACGCAACCGCATCGGCGTCAACCAGGTCCTGGCCGTCCGCACCCCGGCCGACGGCGGCTCCGGCATGCCCCTGCGGGCCCGCACCTGGAACTGACGGACGACGAAGGGGCCCCGCCGCTCGTGCGACGGGGCCCCTGCCACTGCCCGCTCACTCCGACTTGATCGCCGCCAGCATGTTCAGCCGGGCCGCCCGCCGCGCCGGCCACAGCGCGGCCAGGACGCCCACCGCGGCGGCCAGCGCCAGGAAGACGGTCATCCGGCCCCACGGCAGGACCAGTTCGTAGGTCGCCATCTTCGTGGCGAGCAGCTCACCGGCCGCCCAGCCGAAGAACACGCCGAGCCCGATGCCGAGCACCCCGCCGAACAGCGAGATGACGAGCGACTCCAGCCGGACCATCCGCTTCACCGACCTGCGGTCCAGCCCGATGGCCCGCAGCATGCCGATCTCCTGCGACCGTTCGAACACCGACATCGCCAGGGTGTTGATGACGCCGAGCACCGCGACGATCACGGCCATCGCGAGCAGGCCGTAGAGCATGTTCAGCATGAGCGTGAACATCTGCGCGATCTCCTCGGAGATGTCCTGCTTGCTCTGGACGCTGATGGCCGGGTTGGAGCCGAGGGCCTTCTCCAGCCTGTCCTTCGTGGCGTCGGACGCGCCGCCGGACGTCTTCACCATGACCTGCATGTCGGTCGGATCGGTCACGTGCGGAGCGAGCGTCGCGTTGTCGAGGAGGATGCCGCTGATCAGCTCGTTGCCCTCGTAGACGCCGGCGACCGTCAGCCGCTGCTTCTTCCCGTCCTCGTACGCCACGGTGAAGGACGAACCGGCCTTCCAGCCCAGGGACTCGGCCCTGTCCCGGTCGACGACGACGTCCGTGCCACCGACCTTGAAGGAGCCGTTGTCGATCGGCAGGTCGGTGAGCTCGCCGATCACGGAGCCGTTGACACCGGTCAGGTACTCCGTCTGCCCGTCGACGCGGGAGGGCGCGTTGCGCAGCGGGCTGGTGGCGGTCACCCCGTCGGTGGCACGCAGCTTCTCGTCGACGTCGGGGGAGAGCTCGTTGCCGTTCGCCATCGACACGACGTAGTCGGCGCTGATCGCGGAGGACGCCATCTTGTCGATGGACTTCTGCAGGCTGCCCGCCATCACCGTCATGCCGGTGATCAGGGTGAGCCCGATCATCAGCGCGGAGGCGGTGGCCGCCGTGCGGCGCGGGTTGCGCACCGAGTTCTGCCGGGCCAGCTTGCCGGAGACCCCGAAGATCCGCAGGACGGGAGCGGCGGCGGCGATCAGCGGGCGGGACAGCAGCGGGGTCAGGACGAACACGCCGATGATCAGGAGCACCGCGCCGAGGCCCATGGGGGCCTGGCCGTCGGAGCCGTCCATCGTCGTCGCGGCCAGGACCACGGCCACGCCGGCCGCCGAGAACAGCGCGCCGATCGTGTTGCGCAGCACCAGCGACCTGGTGGTCGCCTGGGCGTGCACGCTGCTCATCGCCGCCACCGGCGGGATCTTCGCGGCCCGGCGCCCGGGCAGCCAGGCCGCCAGCATGGTGATGACGACGCCGACGGCCAGTGCGGTCGCGACGGTGCCGGGCGAGATCACCAGCGGCCCGTCGGGCACGGTCGCGCCGAGGGTGCCCATCAGCGACCGCAGCCCGGCGCCGATGCCGATACCCGCGACCAGACCGGTGCCGCCGGCCACCGTGCCGACCACGAACGCCTCGATCAGCACCGACCGGGTCACCTGCCGGCGGGAGGCGCCGACCGCCCGCAGCAGCGCAAGCTCCTTGGTGCGCTGGGCGACCAGCATGGTGAAGGTGTTGGCGATGATGAACGTGCCGACGAAGAGCGCGATGCCGGCGAAGACCAGCAGGCCCTGCTTCAGCCCGCTCATCTGGGACGAGATCAGTTCCGCCTGCTCGTCGGCGAGTTCGCGCCCGGTGGTGGTCTCGACGAGGTCCGCGGGCAGGGCCTTGTCCAGGGCGGCCTTCAGCGCGCTCTGCGAGGTGCCGGCGGCGGCGCGCACGTCGATCTGGTCGTAGGTGCCGGTCTTGCCGAAGAGCTTCTGCGCGGTGGCCGTGTCGAAGAGGGCGAGGCTGCCGCCGGCGGCGACGTTGCCGTCGTCGGTGGTGAAGACGCCGGTGATCTTCGGCGTGAGCACGGGTCCGTCGACGGACATGCGGATGGTGTCGCCGACCTCGTAGCCCGCGCGCCGGGCGGTCTCGGAGTCGATGACGACCTGGCCGGCGCCGTGCGGCGCGGAGCCGTCCTTCAGCGGGTACCGGGGATCCTTGTCGCCCCAGTAGTTGCCGCCCTGCGACTGGAAGCCGCCGCCGATCAGCTTGCCGTCCTTGTCGGCGAGGGCCGTGAATCCGTTGACGACGCCGATCGCGGCGGCGGCGCCGGGCACCCTGCCGCTCTCCTCCAGCAGGTCCTGGGTCAGCTCGGCCGTCCTTCCGACCTGGTCGCCCTCGCTTTCCTGGTACTCGGGCCGGACGGCGACGTCGACCTGGTCGAAGCCCTTGGCTGAGCTCTTCTGGTAGGCGTCGGAGATGGTGTTGGTGAAGACCAGGGTCCCCGACACGAAGGCCACGCCGAGCATCACGGCGAGCACGGTCATCAGGAGCCGGGCCTTGTGCGCGAGGACGTTGCGCAAGGCGGTACGGAACATGGTGTTTCTACTCCGAGGTTCTTGACCGGGTGTCAGCCGTGTCAGCTGGTGCGGCCCTTGGCGTCGAACTGCTTCATCCGGTCCAGGACCGAGTCCGCGGTCGGCCCGTACACCTCGTCGACGATCCGGCCGTCCGCGAGGAACACCACCCGGTCCGCGTACGCGGCGGCCACCGGGTCGTGGGTGACCATCACCACCGTCTGGCCCAGCTCCCGCACGGAGTTGCGCAGGAAGCCCAGCACCTCGGCGCCCGAGCGGGAGTCGAGGTTCCCGGTCGGCTCGTCACCGAAGATGATGTCCGGCTTGGAGGCCAGGGCGCGGGCGACGGCGACGCGCTGCTGCTGGCCGCCGGAGAGCTGCGAGGGCCGGTGACCGAGCCGGTCGGCGAGGCCGACCATCCGGATGACGGTGTCCAGCCACTGCTTGTCCACCTTGCGCCCGGCGATGTCCATCGGAAGGGTGATGTTCTCCAGTGCCGTCAGGGTGGGCAGCAGGTTGAACGCCTGGAAGATGAAGCCGATCTTGTCCCGGCGCAACTTGGTGAGCTGCTTGTCCTTCAGCGAGCCCAGTTCGGTGTCGCCGATGCGCACGGAGCCGGAGGAGAAGGTGTCGAGACCGGCCACGCAGTGCATGAGCGTCGACTTGCCGGAGCCGGAGGGGCCCATGATGGCCGTGAACTCGGCCTGCCGGAAGTCGACGGAGACCCGGTCCAGGGCGACCACCTGGGTCTCGCCCTGTCCGTAGATCTTCGACAGGTCCGTGGCGCGTGCGGCCACGGCGGTGGTCCGGTCGGCGAGAGGGGTGGTCGGCACGGGGTGACTCCTGTCGGGACGACGTCGTTGGTTCGAGGGGTGTGAACCATCGTCCTGGCCGCCCGTCGTCGTGTAGTCAGCCGCTGTTCCGGTTCCGAAGGCAGACTTCGGACGGACCGCGGACCGCCGTGTCATACCAGGGGATGACACCCGACCCCGAGAGGTTCTGTGGGAGACCGTTTGTCAGGAACCGTCGAGAACCGGTGGAGCAACCTCGTTCGGGCGGTGAAATTCCGTCATTCCGTATGCGCCGTCGCCCGTCGCACGCGAGCCTACTGGCAGGTGCGGATGGCGGGTCCCGTCGGCTGATGCTCCCTCAGACGTCAATAAAATAAGACAACATCGGGTCACTCTTCCGCTGTTCGAGGGACGCGCCCCGATAGGGTCGGAACCTCGATGCGGAGCCCATGGCCTGCCCGGATGGTGGAATGCAGACACGGCGAGCTTAAACCTCGCTGCCCCTCGCGGGCGTACCGGTTCAAGTCCGGTTCCGGGCACACTCCCACGCCTCTTCTTCGCTGCACCCTCCATTGAGGCCTTGACGGTCTCCACGCCGAACCGTTGACACGTGGTGAAAGCGGGCGCAGACTCACGTCCGGCATTGGTGAAAAAAACTTCACCATGCGAACCCGCCTACCGGAACCCCACCTCGTCACCACGGACCTCGCGGCAATGACGCCCGTCTGAAGGGAACGCCCGATGCGCACCACTGTCGGCATCATCGGCGCCGGCCCCGCCGGCCTCCTCCTCGCCCGCCTCCTGCACAACGCCGGCATCGACTCCGTCGTCCTGGAGAGCCGCGACCGCGCCTACGTCGAGCAGCGCCAGCGCGCCGGAATCCTGGAGCAGGGCACGGTCGACGTGCTGCGCGCGGCCGGCTCCGGCGAGCGCATGGACCGCGAGGGGCTGCGCCACGACGGCATCGAGCTGCGGTTCGCGCGCCGCCGCCACCGGGTCGACTTCCCCGCCCTCACCGGCGGCCGGTCGGTGATGGTCTACGCCCAGACCGAGGTCTGCAAGGACCTCATCGCGCTCCAGCTGAAGGAGGGCGGCCCGCTGCTCTTCGAGGCGGAGGCGCTCGCCGTCGAGGGGGCCGAAACCGACCGTCCCCGCGTCCGCTTCCGGCACGAGGGCCGCGAGGACGTCCTGGAGTGCGACTACGTCGTCGGCTGCGACGGCTTCTGGGGCGTCTCCCGCAAGGCGATACCCGCCGAGCTGACCCGGGTGTTCGAACGGACGTACCCGTTCGGCTGGCTCGGCGTCCTCGCGGACGTGCCGCCCTCGCACGACGAGCTGGTCTACGCCCGCCACGACCGCGGCTTCGCCCTGCTGTCCATGCGCTCCCCGTCCGTCTCCCGCCTCTACCTCCAGGTGCCCGAGGGCACGGACGCCGAGGCCTGGGGCGACGAGGAGATCTGGGACGAGCTGGAGCGCCGGTTCGAGACGGACGACGACTGGCGGCTGGAGCGCGGTCCGATCACCCAGAAGTCGGTCACTCCCATGCGGTCCTACGTCCACGAGCCCATGCGGCACGGCCGCCTCTTCCTGGCCGGTGACGCCGCCCACATCGTGCCGCCGACCGGTGCGAAGGGCCTGAACCTGGCCGTCGGCGACGTCGTCACCTTCGCGCGGGCCCTGACCCACGAGGGGCAGACAGGTTCGCCGGAGCTGCTCGACGCCTACTCGCAGACCTGTCTGCGCCGCGTGTGGCAGGCCGAGCGGTTCAGCTGCGACATGACGACCCTCCTGCACCCGGCCGCGGACGCCACCCCCTTCGAGGACCGTCTCCAGCTCGCCCGACTGGAGCGCGTCGCCTCCTCCCGGGCCGCGGAGACCGACCTGGCCGAGGGGTACACGGGCTTCTCCTTCGGCTGACGCGCGGCCGCCCGTGGCCAGGTGATCTCCGGAAGGTCCCGGGCATGTACCGGGTCGGTCATGAATGAGGCCCTCCGGTGCCGGGAATCAGGGAGGCACGTAGCGTGTTGCGCAGCACGACGAGGGAAAGATCCTCCCCAAGCACTAGGGTCAATCCTTTGCCTACCTATTACTCTTGAGCCAAGGCCGCGCTGTGCAGCCATGGAGGAGTGAAATGAGGAGCAGAAACCCGGTCTTCTCGCGACGGGGGTTCAGCCGCGACAACGGCTACGCGGGCTTCAACGCCGCGCCGCAGGCCGGGGGTCCCGCTGTCGGTACGCAGCAGGGCAACCCGTACGCGCAGGGCGCCAACCCGTACGCCCAGCCGGCCGGCAACCCCTACGCGCAGAACCCTTACGCCCAGCAGGACGTGCAGTACGGCGCCCCGCAGGCCCCGGTCACCACCGCCCCCGGTGCGATGACCATGGACGACGTGGTCGCGCGCACCGCGACGACGCTCGGCACCGTGGTCGTGACCGCCGTCCTGTCCTGGCTGCTGCTGCCCGTCGACGAGGCCAACCTCGGCAGGTCCTACGGCATCGCCGTCGGCGCCGGTCTGGTCGCGATGGTGCTGGCGCTCGTCCAGTCCTTCAAGCGCCGCCCGGCGCCCGCGCTGATCCTGTCGTACGCCGCCCTCGAGGGCGTCTTCCTCGGCGTGATCTCCAGCGCGGTGTCCACGTACATCGCGGACGGGGTCGTCGCCCAGGCGGTCCTCGGCACCATGGCGGTCTTCGCCGGTGTGCTGGTGGCCTACAAGGCGGGCTGGATCCGCGTCAACCGCCGCTTCTACGGCTTCGTGATGGCGGCCGCGCTCGGCTTCGTCCTGCTGATGGCCGTGAACCTGCTGTTCACCGTCTTCGGCGGCGGTGACGGCCTCGGCTTCCGCAGCGGCGCCCTCGGCATCGTGTTCGGTGTCATCGGCATCATCCTCGGCGCCTGCTTCCTCGCCCTGGACTTCAAGCAGGTCGAGGACGGCATCGCCTACGGCGCGCCGCGCGAGGAGGCCTGGCTCGCCGCCTTCGGCCTCACGCTGACGCTGGTGTGGATCTACATGGAGTTCCTGCGACTCCTCGCGATCCTGAACAGCGACGACTGACGGGTCCGACGCACCCCACGAGGCGCCCGGCCGGAGCATTCCGGCCGGGCGCCTCGTGTTGTCCCCGTCCGTCTCCGCCCGCCGTCAGGCGGCGCATCCGCAGCGAAAGGCGGACCGGCGTCACCACCGGCCGCCGCATGCGCGTGGGGTCCGTCCCGGAGCGTCCGGGACGGACCCCACGCGTGCGTGCGCGGCGCTGCCGTCCCGCAGCCTGCCGGTCACTCGCGTGTCAGAGCGGCTGGTGTCTCAGAGCAGCTTGCGCGCGGCCCTCCTCAGGTCGTACTCGTGGATGATCGCCTTGGCGTGGCCGTACGCGAGGTTGTGCTCGTGGCGCAGCCAGCTGACCTTCTCCTCGAAGCGGAGAGCGGGGCCTTCGTCGACGGTCCGCAACCAGTCGGCGATGTCACGACCGGTGCAGTGGGGGATGCGGGCGAGCAGGTTGCGATGGGTCTCCTCGGAGAAGACTTGGGACATCGGCGCCTCCGAACGCAATGGGCTGTAAGCCGGTCCTTCAGGTCACGGTGCCTGAGCGTTCGCCCGTTGGCAACAGTCTCGGTACGGCGCGTACGCTCACCGCGTGGTTGATACGACGCCTCTGTCCCGTGCTGTGGATCACTTCGCCGATCGCCTGAGGGCGGCGCCCCAGAGCCGGTTGCAGCGGGGCGCTGCCGCCGAGGCCCTGGAACTGGCCAGGGAAATGGCCCGATGGGCGCAGCGCATCGAGGAGCCGGGGACCGAGCCCCGGGAGATGCCCGACGCCGGGATGTTCGCCGCCGCCGACCAGATCACCGTCGCCGGGCACGACCTGGAGGTGGCGCTGAGGAGCGAGGACGAGGTCGCCGAGGCGGTCGTCCTGGTGGAGGAGGCGCGGAAACGGGCGGGCGTCTGACCGTCAGAGGCTCGCGATGACCCGGTCCGCCAGGATGTAGACGTTCTCCTCGCCGCAGGCGAAGGTCAGGGTGTACGCGCCCGAGATGCCGGAGCCGCCCAGCAGGTACGGGGTCTCGCCGGCCGTGAGGGCCGTGGCCAGGCGTTCGGCCGTCTCCCGGTGGCCCGGGGTCATGCAGAGGGTGGTGCCGTCGGCGAAGACGTAGACGTCGAGGGTGCCGAGCGGGCCCGGGCGGACGTCGGTGAGTTCGGTGCGGGAGGCGGCGAGCTCCTCGAGCGTGGTCACCGTGCGTTCGTGGTCGCCCGCCAAGGGCGACTGGACCGGGACGAAGTCCGGGTGGGAGGGGTGGCGGCGGCGGGCCGCGGCCAGCTCCGGGGACTCCCCGGCGAACTCGTCGGCGTCGACGGTCGGCTCGGTCACCGGCTCCAGCGGCTCCATGCCCACGAAGTCGGCCTGGCGGGGCAGGAACAGCTCGCTGTCCGGCAGGCCCAGCAGGGAGGGTGCGTCGGAGGCGTCACGCGCCTCCTGGGCGGCCCAGAACGCGCGCGCCTCGGCCAGTTCCCGCTCCCGCTCCTCGGCGAGCGCCTCGGCCACCGCGGCCCGTATCTCATCGGCGTCGGACGCGGTGCGGGCGGCCGGGACCAGGCCGGGCGTGCCGAAGGCGTGCCGCTCGGTGAGTTCGGCGCGCAGGGCCGCGACCTGACGGCGCAGCTGCACGAGGGTGCGCAGGACGGCGAGGCCCACGGCGCCCGTGGCGGCCGTGGTGACCAGCAAGGCGATCGGCATGGCGCTCACTGACGTACTCCCGGTTCAAGGTCGACCCCCGACTTCCTACATCAGCTTGAAGGGTGGACCATCCAGCTGTCAGTGCGTAACGTCACGAAACGGACAGGACTTTGGGTCCGGCGTTCGATGGTGAAACGGCTCTGAGCTGCGAAATCACTCCGTCGAGGGAGATAGGTCACATCCTGGGGGAGATTGGATCACAAAAAGGCCCGGAGTCCGGGTGTTTCCCGGACTCCGGGCCATCGGCTCACGGTGGGTGCCGCGGCGGCTACCGAGAGGCGCGCGCGACGGCTCCCGGGCGGCTCAGCTGAGGCGCTCGATGACCATCGCCATGCCCTGACCCCCGCCGACGCACATCGTCTCCAGGCCGAACTGCTTGTCGTGGAACTGGAGCGAGTTGATGAGGGTGCCGGTGATCCGGGCGCCCGTCATGCCGAAGGGGTGGCCGACGGCGATGGCGCCGCCGTTGACGTTCAGCTTGTCGAGGTCGATGCCGAGGTCGCGGTAGGAGGGGATCACCTGGGCGGCGAACGCCTCGTTGATCTCGACCAGGTCGATGTCGTCGATGGTGAGGCCGGCCCGGCGCAAGGCCTGCTGGGACGCCTCGACCGGGCCGAGGCCCATGATCTCGGGGGAGAGGCCGGAGACGCCGGTCGACACGATGCGGGCGAGCGGGGTGAGGCCGAGCTCGCGGGCCTTGGTGTCGCTCATGATGACGACCGCGGCGGCGCCGTCGTTCAGCGGGCAGCAGTTGCCTGCGGTGACCAGGCCGTCGGGGCGGAAGACCGGCTTCAGGCCCGCCACGCCCTCCAGGGTGACGCCGGCGCGGGGGCCGTCGTCCTTGCTGACGACCGTGCCGTCGGGCAGGGTCACCGGGGTGATCTCGCGCTCCCAGAAGCCGTTCTTGAGGGCTTCCTCGGCGAGGTTCTGGGAGCGGACGCCGAACTCGTCCATCTCCTGGCGGGTGACGCCCTTCCAGCGGGCGAGGTTCTCGGCGGTCTGGCCCATCGAGATGTAGGCGTCCGGGAGGAGGCCGTCCTCGCGCGGGTCGTGCCAGGTGGTGCCCTCCTGCTCCGCGACGGCGGCGGTGCGCGCCTCGGCCTCGGCGAACAGCGGGTTGTGGGTGCCCGGCATGTCGGAGGTGCCGTTGGCGTAGCGGGAGACCATCTCGACGCCGGCCGAGATGAAGACGTCGCCCTCGCCGGCCTTGATGGCGTGCAGGGCCATGCGGCTGGTCTGCAGCGACGAGGAACAGTAGCGGGTGACCGTGCAGCCGGGCAGGTGGTCCATGCCCATCTGCACGGCGACGATCCGGCCGAGGTTGTGGCCCTGTTCGCCGCCGGGGAGGCCGCAGCCGAGCATCAGGTCGTCGATGTCCTTCGGGTCCAGCTCGGGGACCTTGGCGAGGGCCGCCTGGATGATCGTGGCGGTCAGGTCGTCCGGGCGCAGGTCCTTGAGGGAGCCCTTGCCGGCGCGGCCGATGGGGGAGCGGGCGGTCGAGACGATGACGGCTTCGGGCATCACAGCTCCAGACAGGGAAGCCGGCGCGCAGCGCCACGTCGAGGGTGGCGGGCCGGGCGACGGACGGGCTTACGGGTCGGGGGTTCGTTCGGGCAGCGCTGTCTGGGAAGTTACCTGTACGTATGGTCAGGGTCACGGGCGTCGCGGTGTGACCCTGACCGCACTTTCTAAGCGCTTGCTTGGTCAGCTGCCCCGTACACCCGACGGGCTCGTCGGTGACGTGGGCGCCGTCTCCGGCTCGGGCACCCGCCGCCGCCTGCGCCTCTTCAGCAGCGCCCACGGTCCCCGCGGCCCCGTCGGCATCGCCGCCGTGACCTCGGTGCCGGCCTCGGACGCGGCCTCCGCCGCCGCCCGTGCCACGGGCAGGAAGCCCTCGCGGCGGAAGACGTCCGGACGCTCCTCCTCCGCCGGCCACAGACCCAGGGCCGCGCAGACCGTCGGCAGGACCGCCATCGCCGCCGTGGCGTAGCCCTCCGCCGAGGGGTGGTAGTGGTCGGGGCCGAACAGCTCGCGCGGGTTCGCCTCGAACTCGGGGCCCAGCAGGTCGCCCAGGGACACGGTGCGGCCGCCCTGTTCGACCACGCCGATCGTCTGGGCTGCCGCCAGCTGGCGGGAGGCGCGTCGGGCCAGCCAGCGCAGGGGCTGGCCGACCGGCTCGATCGTGCCCAGGTCGGGGCAGGTGCCGACGACCACCTCCGCGCCTGCCGTACGCAGCCGCCGTACCGCCGAGGAGAGGTGGCGCACCGAGCGGGTGGGGGGCATGCGGTGGGTGACGTCGTTCGCGCCGATCATGATCACGCAGATGTCGGGCACCCGGCCGGTGTTGCCGAGGACCAGCGCGACCTGACGGTCGAGGTCGTCGGACTGGGCGCCGGGCAGTGCCACGTTGCGCAGCTTCACGGGGCGCTCCGCCACCGCCGCCAGACCGGAGGCCAGCAGCGCGCCCGGTGTCTGCCCCGCCCGGTGGACGCCCTGGCCCGCCGCCGTGGAGTCGCCGAGCAGGGTGAGCCGCAGGGCCTCCACGCCGGGGGCGGCGTAGGCCCGGCCGTACAGGCCGTCGGCCTGCGGGACGCGGGACTGCGCGCCGTTGCCGTTGACATGGCGTCGCGCCAGTTGCGCCTCCGCCAGCAGCAGTCCTACGACCGCCGCCCCGGCCAGCCCGATCCCGCCGCCGCCGTAGGCCGCGCCGGCCGCGATGCGCCGGGCCACTCTTGCCCTGGACATGCTCGTCATGCCTCGACGCCACCTCCTCGTGTCCGTACAACCACTCCTTGCCCCGTACGGACCGTCGCCCAATCTCGACGGGGAGTGAACGTGTTGGACGGGCCGTAGGCTGGCGGAACCACTACGACCACTGTTTTGCAAGCAACCGGAGACAACGGTGCGATTCCACGACTCGATGATCAGCCTCGTCGGCAACACCCCGCTGGTGAAGCTCAACAGCGTGACCAAGGGCATCCGGGCGACCGTCCTGGCCAAGGTGGAGTACTTCAACCCGGGCGGCTCCGTGAAGGACCGCATCGCCCTGCGCATGATCGAGGCGGCCGAGCAGAGCGGGGAGCTCAAGCCCGGCGGCACCATCGTCGAGCCCACCAGCGGCAACACCGGCGTGGGGCTCGCCATCGTGGCGCAGCAGAAGGGGTACAAGTGCATCTTCGTGTGCCCCGACAAGGTGAGCACCGACAAGATCAACGTGCTGCGGGCCTACGGCGCCGAGGTCGTCGTGTGCCCGACCGCCGTCGCCCCCGAGCACCCGGACTCCTACTACAACGTCTCCGACCGGCTGGTGCGCGAGACCCCGGGTGCATGGAAGCCGGACCAGTACTCCAACCCGAACAACCCGCTCTCCCACTACCACTCCACCGGCCCGGAGCTGTGGGAGCAGACGGAGGGGAAGATCACCCACTTCGTGGCCGGCGTCGGCACCGGCGGCACGATCTCCGGCACCGGCCGCTATCTGAAGGACGCCAGCGACGGCAGGGTGCAGGTGATCGGCGCCGACCCCGAGGGCTCCGTCTACTCGGGCGGCTCCGGGCGGCCGTACCTCGTCGAGGGCGTCGGTGAGGACTTCTGGCCGACCGCCTACGACCGGACCGTCGCCGACGAGATCGTGGCCGTGTCCGACAAGGACTCCTTCCAGATGACCCGGCGCCTGGCCAAGGAGGAGGGGCTGCTCGTCGGCGGCTCCTGCGGGATGGCCGTCGTCGCCGCGCTGCGGGTCGCCGAGCGGCTCGGCCCGGACGACGTCGTGGTCGTGCTGCTGCCGGACAGCGGGCGCGGCTACCTCAGCAAGATCTTCAACGACGAGTGGATGGCCGACTACGGCTTCCTGGAGGACGAGGGCCCCAGCGCCCGCGTCGCCGACGTCCTCAGCGACAAGGCCGCCGGCTCCATGCCGTCCCTGGTCCACATGCACCCCGACGAGACCGTCGGCCAGGCCATCGAGGTGCTGCGCGAGTACGGCGTCTCGCAGATGCCGGTCGTGAAGCCGGGCGCCGGTCACCCCGACGTCATGGCGGCGGAGGTCGTCGGCTCGGTCGTCGAACGGGAACTGCTCGACGCGCTGTTCAGCAAGAACGCCTCGCTGGACGACCCGCTGGAGAAGCACATGTCCGCCCCGCTGCCGCAGGTCGGCTCCGGAGAGCCCGTCGGCGACCTGATGTCGGTGCTGGGGTCGGCGGACGCGGCGATCGTGCTCGTCGAGGGCAAGCCCACCGGCGTCGTCAGCCGCCAGGACCTGCTGGCCTTCCTCGCCAAGGGCGGCAAGTAGCTTCACGGGTCCCGCGGCACAACCCCGGGGAAACTCGCGGTGAACCGGGCCCGTCGGCGGCGAACTTCCGTTTTCCATACGGGAGGACGGACTTCGCGGAAGTGGTACGAGCGTGTCACGTCCGCGCAGCACACGCTTAACACGGGTCCGGCAGATTAGAGGTGTCGGCAGGGCGGGAGCGGCTCCCCGTCCCGGCGGCACCGAAACGGCGTCACGGACCTCCGGAGCGGCTCCCGGACCTCCATGGACGCCATGGACGCGCAAGCCCGGCTCGACCCGGCCCGCGTCCCTCGCGGGGACCGCCGTCGTCCCGCCCCCCGGCAACGGGGGTGCGGCGGTCCCCGCGCACACACCCTTTCGCGCCTCGGTCGCCTCAGTCGCCCGAGCCGGCGCCGCTCCCGCGGAGCCGGTTCCTCGCCGTCGGGGTTCCTCGACCGGTGCTGCCGGCCGTGGGGGCTCTTCGGCCGCCTAGCATCTGCGTATGGCTCTGCCGCAACCCGACGACCTGACCTCACTCGTGCTGCGCACGGACTTCGCGGACGACGCGGCCTGGGACGCGCTGTGCGCGGTGTTCGACGAGGACCACGCCACCTTCGTCAGCGACCCCCGGTACGCCGACGTGAGCATCCCCGCGCTGCTCCACGAGGACAACGCGGCCGGCGAGGCCGAACAGCTCGCCCATCTGTTCCTCGCCGACGCCGCCGCCCTGGCCGACCCGCGGCACCATCTGCTGGCCCTCGACCTCTACGACGAACCCGGCCGGACCTTCCGCGTGCCGCCCGAGTGGTTCGCGGAGATATCGGCGAACCTGTGCATCGCCAACCTGGACTTCGAGGACTTCGCCGACTGCGTCGACGCCACCGGCACCTTCCGCGGCTTCCCGGACGGCGGCTGACGGCCGCTCACTCCTCCCAGTCCCCGTCCCGGGAGGACTTGCGGCGCAGACCGCCGAACAGGCCCGGGTTGGTGCGGGCGGCCTGCACGACGTTGACGCCGACGATGCCCGCCCAGGAGACGAGCAGCCCCGGCAGGTCCGCGGCGCCCACGCCGATCGCCGACAGCGGGACCGCCAGCACCAGCGAGACGATGCCGAAGCCGAAGCGCTCGCCCCAGGAGTCCGTGGCCCCCGGTGAACGGCTGCCCCGGGCCGCCGCCATCTGCGTCTCCGCGAACTGCCGGCGCACCCGCCGCTCCACCGCGGCGTCGATCCGCTGGTCGACCTTCTCCAGGAAGGAGTCCACCAGTGCGGACTCGTACTCCTCGCCCAGCTCCCTGCGGGCCTGCAGGCTGGCGTCGAGTTCCTTCTTCAGCTCGGTGTCCCGTGCTCCCATTCCGGTCATGCCCCCACCGTAGGAAGCGGCCGGGCGGGTGGCACTGGGGTTAGCCCCCCTCTCCGTACGGGGGTCCGCCGAACGCCCGACGGCCGGGAGGGGCCTTGCCTGGCTGTATAGGGTCATGCAGAGTTCTGGGTGAGTGAATAATCCGTCGTTGGAGGGGGAGCGGGGCATGAGCGGGGACAGGGACACCGGGGCGGGCGTCGCGGACAGCCCGGCCGCGCGTCTGCAGGCGCTCTTCGAGGGTCACCGGCTGACGCCGACCCAGCGGCGCATCGCGCACAGCATGGTGCGGCGCGCCGCCGACGTGCCGTTCCTCTCCAGCGTCGAGCTGGCCGAGCTGGCCGGGGTCAGCCAGCCCTCCGTCACCCGGTTCGCCGTCGCCCTCGGCTTCGACGGCTACCCCGCCCTGCGCAAGCACCTGCGCGAGGTCGCCCCCGCCGAGCAGACGGCGGGCGCGTCCTCGTACAACGAGTACCAGCAGGCCGTCGAGGCCGAGATCGAGAACCTGAGGCACCTGGCGGAGCTGCTCGCCGACCCGCGGCCGGTGCAGCGTGCGGGACGGCTGCTGGCTGCCTCGCGGCCGCTGCCCGTGCTCGGTCTGCGGGCCGCGGCCTCGCAGGCGTACGGCTTCGCGTACTTCGCCGCCAAGGTGCATCCGGACGTCCGGCTGCTGCACGAGGGCGGCTCGGTGCTGCACGACCGGATCGACGCCGCCGTGCGTGCCGGCGCCTCCGCCCTGTTGTGCTTCGCGCTGCCGCGCCACCCCCGCGAGGTCGTCGACGCCCTCTCCTACGCCAAGGAGTCCGGACTGACCGTGGTGACGGTCGCCGACTCGGCGTTCGCCCCGGTCGCGAAGGTCTCCGACCTGCTGCTGCCGGCCGCGGTCGGCACCGGGCTCGCCTTCGACACCGCGTGCGCGCCGATGCTGCTCGGGCGGGTGCTGCTGGAGGCGATGTGCGACGACCTGCCGGACGCCCAGGCGCGGCTGGAGGAGTTCGACGTGAAGGCGGCGGCACGGGGGCTGTTCGTGGAGTGACGGCCGCCGGTCGCCGGTCGTCGGCCGCAGACCGCCGGTCGTCAGCCGCGGCAGTCCGTGCCGCGTCGGCCCCGGGACATGCGTGCCCCCGGCAGCGTGCGCCGACAGCGCGCGCCGTCCTCGGAGCGTGCGTCCTTCCGGTGATGTGCCGCGTTCTCAGACTGATCTCACGTTCGCTCGCTAATCTGCTCGACCAGAGATTTTCGGCGTGTTGTCGAGACGACGAGGAGGCGGAACGTGGCACGCGGGGATCGCAGAGCTCAAGGTCTGGCTCGGGTGGCCGTCGTCGTACGGGCCGGGACGGCGCCGATGTGGTGGCTCGGCGTGGTCGCGGCGGGCGTCGGCGTACTGGTTCCGGGGCTGACGGGCCGGCGGATCGGGGTGATGGCGGGAGCGGCGCTGTTCATCGTCGCGGCGGCGGTGGTGGCCCTCGTGCGCCGCAAGCGGTACACCGCACTCGCCCGTGCGGCCACGCGGGCGGGCAGGCACGACGTGCTGCAGGACCGGGCGGTGACCGTGCGCGCTTGGCGCCGCGGTCACCGCTGGTGGCTGCTGCTCGCCTTCGCCGCCGCGCTGGGCAGCGCGTTCGCCCTGCCGGCCGCGGGCGGGATGCTGCTCGCCGGATGCGGAGCGGGGCTGCGGCTGAAGGCGGCCTGGCTCGGACGGCTGGAGCGGACCGAGGACGCGCTGCTGTGGGTACGGGTCGACTGGCTGGCCGGGAACGGCGGCCGTCCGGCCGGCGCGGCGGTCAAGGCCTACCGCAGCACGGGTATCGCGGCGGGCGACGCGGCCCCGGGTGGAGCGCGCCGCCGCGCCGCGGCACTCGTGTAGTCCGGTCGCAGGGAGCCGGGGGGCGGGCCCGAGCCGCCGGGACGGGGCTCGAGCCGCCGGGACGGGGCCCGGACGCCGGGACGGGGCCGGCGGCTCAGACCTCCAGGTCCTCCTCGATCCTCCGCAGCTGGTGGCGGGCCATCGCCAGGTTGGCCCGCTTGGCGTCCAGAACGAGGTAGAGGAAGAGCCCGTTGCCGCCGCGGCCGCTGATCAGACGGATCAGGTGGTACTGGTCGGACAGCGTGATCAGGATGTCCTCGATCTGCGCCTTGAGCCCGAGGTGCTCCATGGTGCGCATCTTGGCGCGGACCACGTCGGTGTTGCCGGCGGCGGCGACGTTCAGGTCGAAGCCCTTGCTGCCGCCCATCGTGCCCAGCGCCATCCCGCTGGTGTAGTCGACGAGCGCGACGCCGGTGGCGCCCTCGATGGAGGCGAGTGCTTCCTTGAGTGCGGTCTCCGTGTTGGCCATGACTGGGGTTCCTCTCAACTCTCGGTTCTGGGTCGGGTGTCGGTCGTGGTCGTGGTCGTGGCGCGCCGGGTGCGCGCGTTCGCGGAACGTGCGGTGGTGGTGCCGTCGGTCTCGGCGGGGGCTTCCGTGGGAGCCTTCGCCGGCTCCCCGGCCGGGTCGGCCGCGGGTCCCGACGCGGCGTCGACGAGCTCCCCGATGCGGACGCCGGCCCGGCGGCCCTCCAGGTGCAGCCGGCCGACGTTGACGCGGTCCCGCGCGAGCAGCGTCAGGACGGCGCCCTCCCCGGCCGCGTACGTCGCGACGTAGCCGTCACCGCCGCGCACGAGCAGCTCGCGGAAGGCGCCCAGCCCGGTCGTGTCCGCCATCCGCGCGGCGACGCCGAGGGCGGTGGCGGTGAGCGCGGCCACGCTCTCCGGCGCGATGCCGGGGGTGTCGTGGGCGAGGACGAGACCGTCCACGCCCGCCGCGAGCGCTCCGGTCAGCTGGGGCACCCGGGCCCGCAGCCGGCTCAGCTCGGCGCGTATCTCGGGCTCGGCCGCCATCAGCGCCCTCCTCTCGGCACGCGGTCGCTGCCGTTCAAAGGGCCTCCAGCGCATCCCTGAGCCTCTTCAGCAAGGTGATGTCGGGGTCGTCGACACGGGGCAGGTCCACCCTCGGAGGGGTCTGCCGGGCGGGCGGCGGGAACCGGGCGGTCAGCAGGCCGGCGGCCGCCAGCCGGCGGACGTCCACCAGCGTGGCGAAGGCCTGCCGGCCCAGCGTCCGGGCGATGTCCGACGCGGTGCGCACGCCGTCCACCAGCGCCAGGACCGCCCGCTGCCGGGCGGTGAGCCCCGGCAGGGCCCCGGACCCGGACTCGGCCTGCAGCAGCGGCGCGGTGTCGGGCAGCGGGTCCGGCCACAGGCGGTGCAGCATCTCCCGGCGGCGCAGCGTCTCGCGCTCCAGGGCGTCGACCGTGACCGGCCGCAGCACACCGAACCAGTGCCCGCCTCCGTAGCGGAAACGGCCCGGCGTGCTGCTGGGGGAGAGGGCGAAGTACGCGGCGTCGTACACCGCCCCGAGGTGGCCCACCTCCAGCGCGCCGCGCCCGATCCGTCCGGAGTCGAGCAGCAGACGGGCGACGCCGTACTCCTCGTCGGCCCGCTCCACCGCCTCCCACCAGACGGTGGAGTCGAGCGTGCCGTGGGCCGCCAGCAGGACGTCGAGTCCCGGGGCGAGAGGGCTCTCGGCGTGCACCACGCGGCCCTCGGCGAGGTGGAGCGCGCCGTGTTCGCGCTCCAGGACCCCGGTGGCCCGCTCGGCGGCGAGCCGCGTCAGCATGGGCGACACCCCGCCGCCCGCGTGCTCCCGGGCAGCCGCTCTGTCCCGCACCGGCAGCCGGGGCGGCGGGGTCGTCCCCACGACCGTCACCCCAGCACCAGCCGTCCGGCCATCTCGCCCAGCCGTATGCGGGCCAGGGCGAGATTGCCGTCCGACCGGGCCAGCCACACGTGCAGGAACACGCTGCTGTCGAAGGACATCGGGACGAACCGCACGACGTGGTAGCTGTCCCGGTTGCTGATGATGAGGTCCTCGACCGGGGGGTCGGCGGCCTCGGTCCCGTCGCCGTCGTCGGGCGTGAACGTCCGCTGTTCGGCCGTGAGCCGCGCGACCTCTGCGGCCTCGGCCGCCGCGGCCTCGTGGTCACCGCCCGGGAACTCCCCGACCGTGCCGAGGGCCAGCCCGCTGGTCCAGTCGACCAGCGCGGCTCCCCGGGCACCGGGCAGCCGCATGGCCTCCAGTAGACACTCGTCGATTCCGGGCACCGTTGGCTCCCCTCCCGCCTGCGGTTCGGCTGAGTGAGGAAGAAGCTACGCAACGTATGCGCGAGGGGTGAGGGTTCTGGCATTTTCCAGCGGAACATGCGCGGGGGTGACTAGGGTGGGTCAACTGTCCCCGTTCCCCCGGCCGTTCGACACGTGTCCGCGGGCGTGCGCCGAGGGTGTACAGGCGGGAGCCGGGTGGTGAGGGCCATGACCCGCGCCCCCTCCGACGCGCCGTGATGTCCCACCCGAAGCACCGCCGAACCCCCTCCGGCCCACCGCCGGTTCCTCTCCGGCCTGCCACCGGCTTCCCTTCCGGTGTGCTGCCGAGGCCCCGGCCCGCCTCCGATGCCCCCAGCCCGCCATCGGTCTCCCTTCCGGCCTGCCGCCGATTCCCTTCCGGCCTGCCGTCGATGCCCCGGTCCGCGCCCGATGCCCCCGGTCCACCGTCGGTCTGCCTTCCGGCCTGCCGTCGAAGCCCCCGCCTGCTGCCGAGGCCCCCGGCCCGCCGATGTCCTCATGCTGTCGGCCGACGCCCTCCGACATCCCCACCCCCACCCCCACCCTGCCGCCGGTCCGACGCTCGCCCCTCCCTCCCTCAGGGCATGTCCGACTTCCCGGGCGGCTCCCGCCCCGCCGCCCAAGCCCGGCCCTGTTGACTAGTTCTATTCAGGAGGTCAGGATGTGAATAGCAGCAGCAACATCCGCCGGGACATCCCAGCCGCGAGGAGGCAGACCATGTCAGGACCCCGCCCCGTACGAGCGCCGCGTGGTACCGAACTGAGCGCCCTGGGGTGGCAGCAGGAAGCCGCCCTGCGGATGCTGCAGAACAACCTCGACCCCGAGGTCGCCGAGCACCCGGACAAGCTCGTCGTCTACGGCGGGACGGGCAAGGCGGCGCGTGACTGGCGCTCCTTCGATGCGATGGTCCGCACGCTGCGCACGCTCAAGCAGGACGAGACCATGCTCGTCCAGTCCGGCCGCCCCGTCGGCGTCATGCAGACCCACGAGTGGGCCCCGCGCGTCCTGATCGCCAACTCCAACCTCGTCGGCGACTGGGCCAACTGGGAGGAGTTCCGCCGCCTGGAGCAGCTCGGCCTGACCATGTACGGCCAGATGACCGCCGGTTCCTGGATCTACATCGGCACCCAGGGCATCCTCCAGGGCACCTACGAGACCTTCGCCGCCGTCGCCGCGAAGAAGTTCGGCGGCACCCTCGCCGGCACGATCACCCTCACCGCCGGCCTCGGTGGCATGGGCGGCGCCCAGCCGCTCGCCGTGACGATGAACGACGGCGTGGCGATCTGCGTCGACTGCGACCCGCGTGCCATCGAGCGCCGGATCGAGCACCGGTACCTCGACGTCAAGGCCGACTCCCTCGACCACGCCCTCCGGCTGGCGGTCGAGGCCCGCGACGCCCGCCGCCCGCTGTCCATCGGCGTCCTCGGCAACGCCGCCGACCTCGTCCCGCAACTCCTCGCCATGGGCGCACCCATCGACATCGTCACCGACCAGACCTCGGCCCACGACCCGCTGTCGTACCTGCCGGTGGGCGTGGAGTTCGCGGACATGGCCTCCTACGCCGCCAAGGACCCCGCCGGGTTCACCACCCGCGCCCGTGAGTCCATGGCCCGGCACGTCGAGGCGATGGTCGGCTTCCTGGACGCCGGCGCCGAGGTCTTCGACTACGGCAACTCCATCCGCGGCGAGGCCCGGCTGGCCGGGTACGACCGGGCCTTCGCCTTCCCCGGCTTCGTCCCCGCCTACATCCGCCCGCTGTTCTGCGAGGGCAAGGGCCCCTTCCGCTGGGCGGCGCTGTCCGGCGACCCGGCCGACATCGCGAAGACCGACAGGGCGATCCTCGACCTCTTCCCGGAGAACGAGTCCCTGGCCCGCTGGATCAAGATGGCCGGGGAGCGGGTCCACTTCCAGGGCCTGCCCGCCCGTATCTGCTGGCTCGGCTACGGCGAGCGCGACAAGGCCGGCGAGCGGTTCAACGACATGGTGGCGAGCGGTGAGCTGGCCGCTCCCCTGGCCATCGGGCGCGACCACCTCGACTGCGGCTCCGTCGCCTCCCCCTACCGCGAGACCGAGGCCATGCTCGACGGCTCCGACGCGATCGCCGACTGGCCGCTGCTGAACGCCATGGTCAACGTGGCGTCCGGCGCGTCCTGGGTGTCCCTCCACCACGGCGGCGGGGTCGGCATGGGGCGGTCGATCCACGCCGGGCAGGTGACCGTGGCCGACGGCACGAAGCTGGGTGGCGAGAAGATCCGGCGCGTCCTGACCAACGACCCCGGGATGGGCGTCATCCGGCACGTCGACGCCGGTTACGACATCGCCGAGTCGGTGGCCGACGAGCGGGGCGTGCGGGTGCCGATGCGCGAGGGTGACGACGCGTGAGCCGACGTGACGACGGAGGGCGCGGCGGAAACCGCCCGGCGGAGGCCGAGGCCTCCTCGCCGGACGCGGGCCCGGCCGCGCCCACCGGCCCCGGGGCCCGGCCTCGCGGAGACGCCCCCGACGCCCTGCGGCACGACTGCCCACCGCCCGCGCCCGGTGACGCCTCCCACCCTGGACCAGGAGCCGCCGCCCCCGGGCCCCACGCCGACGGCCGCCCGCCCGCGGGAAGCCGTCCCGCCTCCTTCCAGGAGATGTGGCGGGAGCTCGCGCCCGTCGGCCGGCACCCCTCCTCCGGTGGCTACCGCCGTTACGCCTGGAGCGCCGCCGACGCCGACTGCCGGGCCTGGTTCCGGGAGCAGTCCGAGGCCCGCGGGCTGGTCTACGAGGTAGACCGGAACGGCAACCAGTGGGCCTGGCTCGGTGACCCCGCCGCCGGGGACGCCGTCGTCACGGGATCGCACCTCGACTCGGTGCCCGACGGCGGCGCCTTCGACGGGCCGCTGGGCGTGGTGTCCTCCTTCGCCGCGCTCGACGAACTGCGCGCCCGGCGGGCGACCTTCGCCAAGCCCCTCGCCATCGTCAACTTCGGCGACGAGGAGGGCGCCCGCTTCGGTCTCGCCTGCGTCGGCTCCCGGCTCACCGCCGGGCAGCTCACCGTCGAGCAGGCCCACCGGCTGACCGACGGCGACGGGATCACGCTCCCGCGGGCCATGGAGGCCGCCGGATACGACCCCGACGCCATCGGGCCTGACCCGGAGCGGCTCGCCGGCATCGGCGCCTTCGTCGAACTGCACGTCGAGCAGGGACGGGCGCTCGACCTCAGCGGCGACCAGGTGGGCATCGCCAGTGCGATCTGGCCGCACGGACGCTGGCGGTTCGACTTCCGGGGCGAGGCCAACCACGCCGGCACCACCCGGCTGGTGGACCGGCGCGACCCCATGCTGTCCTACGCCGAAACCGTGCTCGCCGCCCGGAGGGAGGCGCGACTCGCCGGGGCCGTCGCCACCTTCGGCAAGATCGCCGTCGAGCCGAACGGCGTCAACGCCATCCCCTCCCTGGTGCGCGGCTGGCTCGACTCCCGCGCCGCCGACCAGGAGAGCCTCGACCAGGTGGTCGACGGCGTCCGGAAGGCGGCCCGCGAGTACGCCGCGGCCCACGGCGTCGACCTGGACGTCGTCCGCGAGTCCTTCACCCCCGTCGTCGAGTTCGACCACGCCCTGCGGGACGAGCTCGCCCGGATCCTCGGCCAGGAGACCGACCTCAAGGTCCCGGTCCTGGGCACCGGCGCCGGACACGACGCCGGGATCCTCTCCGGGAGCGTCCCGACCGCCATGCTGTTCGTGCGCAACCCCACGGGCGTCTCGCACTCCCCGGCCGAGTACGCGGCCGAGGACGACTGCGCGGCCGGGGTGCGCGCGCTCGCCGACGTACTGGAAGGGCTGGCCTGCACGTGACCACCACGCAGCGGACACGGACGTACTGGCTGGAGCACGCCTGGCTCGGCACCCACGTCGAGCCGGGCGTCGCCCTGGAGGTGACCGACGGCCGGATCACCGCCGTCCGCACGGACACGCCCACCCCGCCGCCCGGCGCGGAGGTGCTGCGCGGCCTGACCCTCCCGGGCCTGGCCAACGCCCACAGCCACGCCTTCCACCGCGCCCTGCGCTCCACCGTCCAGGTCGGCTCCGGCACCTTCTGGACCTGGCGCGAGGTCATGTACTCCGTCGCCGACCGGCTGACCCCGGAGACGTACCACGCCCTCGCCCGCGCCGTGTACGCCGAGATGGCGCTGGCCGGCATCACCGCCGTCGGCGAGTTCCACTACGTGCACCACGCCCCCGGCGGCACCCCTTACGCCGACCCGAACGCGATGGGCGAGGCCCTGATCTCGGCCGCCGCCGAAGCCGGCGTCCGTATCACCCTCCTCGACACCGCCTACCTCTCCTCCGGCTTCGGACAGGCCCCCAACACCCACCAGCTGCGCTTCTCCGACGGGAACGCCGACGCCTGGGCCGCACGCTGTTCACTTCTCAAGGAACGGGAGCTCGCTCGGATCGGCGCGGCGATCCACTCCGTACGGGCCGTGCCCGCCGACCAGCTGGCGACCGTGGCACGCTGGGCCGAGGAGCGCGGCGCGCCGCTGCACGTGCACCTGTCGGAGCAGACCGCGGAGAACGACGCCTGCCGGGAGGTCCACGGCTGCACCCCGACGCAGCTTCTCGCCCTGCACGGCGTGCTCGGACCGCGGACCACCGGCGTCCACAACACCCACCTCACCGCCGAGGACATCTCCCTGATCGGCGGCAGCGGCACCGGCACCTGCATGTGCCCGACGACCGAGCGGGACCTCGCCGACGGCATCGGACCCGCCGCCGCCCTCCAGAACGAGGGCTCCCCCCTGTCCCTCGGCTCCGACAGCCACGCCGTGATCGACCTGCTCGAAGAGGCGCGCGCCATGGAGCTGAACGAGCGGCTGCGCACCCGTACCCGAGGTCACTGGACGGCCGCGGCCCTCCTGCGGGCGGCCACGGCCGACGGCCACGCGGCCCTCGGCTGGGACGACGCCGGCACCCTGGAGCCCGGGGCGCTCGCCGACTTCACGACGATCGCGCTCGACTCGGTCAGGACGGCAGGGCCGCTTCCGCGGCTCGGGGCCGAGACGGCCGTATTCGCCGCGTCGGCAGCGGACGTGTCGCACACGGTCGTGGGAGGCCGGCACGTCGTACGGGACGGGGTCCACTGCCTCGTCCCCGATGTGCCGAAGGCCCTCGCGGACGCCGTCGAAGCCCTGCGCGGATGACGGCGGGCCGCCCACCCGCGCGGCCCGCCTCCGCCCCCGAACCCGCCCCCACCGCCGACCAGGCCACCAAGGACGCCATGAGCAACGCGACCACCGTCAGCCCCGCCCACTCCGCGAGCACCGCCAGCACGCTCATCACCAACATCGCCGCCCTGGTCACCAACGACCCCTCCCTCGGTGACGGTTCCCCCCTCGGACTGATCCAGGACGCGGCCGTCGTCGTCGAAGGCGACCGCATCGCGTGGACCGGTGATCGAAGCAAAGCACCCGCCACTGACAATCGGGTCGACGCAGCCGGCCGGGCGGTGATCCCGGGCTTCGTCGACTCCCACTCCCACCTCCTCTTCGCGGGCGACCGGACGCAGGAGTTCAACGCCCGGATGTCGGGGCGGCCGTACAGCGCGGGCGGGATCCGGACGACCGTCTCCGCCACCCGCGCCGCCACCGACGAGGAACTGGAGGCGAACCTCACCCGCTACCTCGCCGAGGCCCTCCGCCAGGGCACCACCACGTTCGAGACCAAGTCCGGCTACGGCCTGACGGTCGAGGACGAGGCCCGGGCCCTGCGCATCGCCGCCGCGCACACCGACGAGGTCACCTACCTGGGCGCCCACATCGTCTCCCCGGACTACGCCGACGACCCGGCCGCCTACGTCGCCCTGGTCACCGGCGAGATGCTCGACGCCTGCGCCCCTCACGCCCGCTGGATCGACGTCTTCTGCGAGAAGGGCGCCTTCGACGGCGACCAGGCCCGCGCCGTCCTCACGGCGGGCAGGGCGAAGGGCCTCCACCCCCGCATCCACGCCAACCAGCTCTCCCACGGCCCCGGCGTGCAGCTCGCGGTCGAGCTGGACGCCGCCAGCGCCGACCACTGCACCCACCTCACCGACGCCGACGTGGACGCCCTGGCCAACAGCCGTACGGTCGCCACGCTCCTCCCCGGCGCCGAGTTCTCCACCCGCGCCGAGTGGCCGGACGCCCGCCGCCTCCTCGACGCCGGCGTCACCGTGGCCCTGTCCACCGACTGCAACCCGGGCTCGTCGTTCACCTCGTCCGTGCCGTTCTGCGTCGCCCTCGCCGTACGGGACATGCGCATGACCCCCGACGAGGCGGTCTGGTCGGCCACGGCGGGCGGGGCGGCGGCTCTGCGCCGCACCGACGTCGGCCGCCTCACCCCCGGCGCGTACGCCGACCTGACGCTCCTGGACGCCCCGAGCCACGTCCACCTGGCCTACCGGCCCGGCGTGCCGCTGGTGTCGCAGGTGTGGCGGAGGGGCGTACGCGTGGTCTGAGCGGTGACCGGCGGCGGAAATCCGCCGCTCCCGGTCACGAGCGGGGAGTCACGGAAACCACGCCCGCGCCCGGACGGGCACCCGACGGTGCTCGTCCGGGCGCGGACCGCACTGGTCTCCGGCCGGAGGCGTGCCTCACTCCTCCAGCGTCAGCCCCTTGCGCAGCCGCACGAGGGTCCGTGACAGCAGGCGTGAGACGTGCATCTGGGAGATGCCGAGTTCCTCGCCGATCTCCGACTGGGTCATGCCCGCGACGAACCGCAGGGAGAGGATCTGCCGGTCGCGCGGCGGGAGGTCCGCGATCAGCGGCTTCAGCGACTCGACGTACTCGATGCCTTCGAGCCCGTGGTCCTCGTAGCCGATGCGGTCGGCGAGGGCGCCCTCGGCGTCGTCCTCCTCGGGCTGGGCGTCCAGCGAGGAGGCGGTGTACGCGTTCGAGGCGGCCATGCCCTCGACGACCTCCTCGTTGGAGATGCCGAGACGTTCCGCCAGCTCGGCCACGGTGGGGGCGCGGTCGAGCTTCTGGGCCAGTTCGTCACCCGCCTTGGCGAGGTCGAGCCGGAGCTCCTGGAGGCGGCGCGGGACCCGCACCGACCACGAGGTGTCGCGGAAGAACCGTTTGATCTCGCCGATGATGGTTGGCATCGCGAAGGTGGGGAACTCCACACCCCGGCTGAGCTCGAAACGGTCGATCGCCTTGATCAGGCCGATCGTCCCGACCTGGATGATGTCCTCCATGGGCTCGCTGCGCGAGCGGAAGCGGGAGGCGGCGAACTTGACCAGCGCGAGGTTCAGTTCGACGAGGGTGTTGCGGACGTACGAGTACTCGTACGTCCCTTCCTCCAGCGACTCCAGCCGCTCGAAGAGGGTCTTGGACAAGGCCCGCGCGTCGACGGGTCCGACCTCGTCGTACGGGGGGATCTCCGGGAGTCCGGCGAGGGCGTCGGCGGTGCCGCCGGTGGGGTCGCCGCCCCGCGCGAGGGGATTCAGGTGGTCCGGTGGGGGTGTCGACGTCGCCTCGTGGGTATGCGGTGCGTCGAGCCGGGATGACATGATGTCCTCCATCGTTCTCGGCATATGGCTGCCGAAGCCAGTGCGTGCACTACGGTGTGCGGCGCCTCCAAAGCCGGCCGTGTCGGTTACGTGTTCCTCCTAGCCCTACCCGCTTTACTCAGCCGATCGCAAGTGCGTTTTGTTGAGTTATGTCCGTTTGTGGGTGATTGTTCGGCTGTTGGAGCGCGTATCGAAGGCGTAGTGTGCGAGGGCGTCCGCAAGCACTACACGACCTCGGGAGAGACACGGCATGGACCGCGGGACGGTCGGCAGCGCACAGTCTGGCCGGCTTCTGGTGGAGGTGCGGGAAGAGGGTTCCAGCGCCGTCGTGACACCGGCCGGTGAGCTCGATCACCACACGGCCGATCTGTTGCGTGAGCCACTCGAAGAATGCCTCGCCCAGGGGCTGAGCCGACTGGTCGTGGACTGCTCCCGGTTGGAGTTCTGCGACTCCACGGGGCTCAACGTCCTGCTCGGCGCCCGCCTGAAGGCGGAGGCGGCCGGTGGCGGGGTGCACCTGGCGGGTATGCAGCCCGTGGTGGCGCGGGTCTTCGAGATCACCGGCGCGGACGCCGTCTTCACCGTGCACGACACGGTCGAGTCGGCCCTCGCCGAAGGCGACGGCTGACCCGCCGGCCGCGTGTCGGCCCGCCGCCCCATGCCCCCGCGGCCCCGATTCCGCGCACGGACGGGCGAACGAGGGTGTCCCGCCGGTTCCCTCGGGCAGGAGACACCTGAACATGTCGGTGGCACAGCTCGTGGACGGCACGAGGCGCGAGAAGGGGCGGGATTGGGCGGACCGACCGTGCGGCGGCCGTGGACCGTGTGTACTGGCTCCCGTGCCCGTGAGTTCTCGGGCACTCTTGAAATCTCTGATCGTGTGAATCACGAACTGGTGAATCGGTGAGGTGAAGCGCTGATGAGCACCACCCGGCCTTATTCGCCGGGCGACCGCGGCCCGGAGCCCAGCGGCGCTTCCGGGGCGTCGGCGGGTCGTCAGGTCCGCAGGCTGAGCTTCGACGGTGCGAGCGGGGTGGTCCCCCTCGCCCGCGACTTCGCCCGCCAGGCGCTGTACGCGTGGGGGTGGCTGCCCGCCGCCACCGCCGACCAGCGGGCCGCCGCCGAGGACGTGCTGCTCGTCGTCTCGGAACTGGTCACCAACGCCTGCCTGCACGCCGAGGGCCCGGACCAGCTCCTCCTCGGCTGCGACAACAAGGTCATCCGCGTCGAGGTCTCCGACCGCGGTACGGGCCAGCCGGCCCCCCGCACCCCGCACCGCGCGGGCCGCCCCGGCGGTCACGGCATGTTCATCGTGCAGCGGCTCTGCCTGGACTGGGGGGTCGTCCGGACCCCCGGCGTCGCGGGCAAGACGGTCTGGGCCGAGCTGGGCGCTCCTGCGTAACCCGCGGCCCGGCGTGGCGGACCGCGCCCCGCCCGGCGGTCGTGACCGCGGTCAATGCCTCCGCACGCCCAACACTCCCACGCCCGCTCCCCACAACTCCGGTGTGCCCCTCCCCTTCCTTCCTCACGGTCCCCGGCGTACCTTGACGGCCCGATCTGATGCGCCGTCAGGAATGAGGGGACCGTGTCGTACCGGAAGCGAACCGCCGCGCTCGCGACGTCCGCGGCCCTGGCCGGAGCGGTGGTGTGGACGGCCGCCCCCTCGGCGGGAGCCCAGGTCGTCGACGTCGACTACGCCTGCAAGACGCCCATCGGCGACAAGAACGCCGTCTCGCCCATCGACATCAAGGGCGTCGAGAGCGGCGGCGGCTACAAGATCACCATGTCCTGGCAGAAGGGCGTCTCCTCCAGCCCCGTCGAGCTCGGCAAGGGCGCGATGAACCCGAGCGCCACCATCGAGCTGGGAGGCGCCGACAGCGGGACCCTCAAGGTCTCCGGCCCGGCCAACCAGACGGCCATCCCCGCCGACACGCCCATCAAGATCAACGACCTGAGCGGCACGTACACCCCGGAGAGGACCGGCAAGGTCACCTTCACTCCCGGTGTGCTCACCATCAAGGCGCTCGGTACGACGACCACCTGCACGCCCACCAACGACCCCGGGCCCTCGCTCAGCCTCGACGTGACGGCCGCGGGCGGCGGGACCTCCGGCGGAGGAGCGGCGAACGGCGGCGGGACGGCGAACGGCGGCGGCACCCTCCCGCAGACCGGCCCGGAGGACTCCGCGATCGCCCTCGCCACCCTCGGCGGCACGGTCCTCCTCGCGGGAGCCGCCGGAACCCTGTGGCTGACCCGGCGGAACCGGATGCGCTGACCCCGACCCCGTCGCCCGCTGGAGCCGCCGATGCCGTACGCCGCCGCCTGTGCCCTGCTGCTGACCCTGCCGCTCCTTCCGGCCGCCGCGTCCGCCGCCGACGGCTGGACCGCCGCACCCTCCGGCGGCGGACGGCCGTCCTTCTACGCCGAGGGCGCGCCCGGCGCGGTCCTGGAGGACACCCTCGCCGTGACCAACCGGGGCGCCCGCCCGCTCACCGTCCGGCTGCACGGCACCCGCCTGCCGGTCACCCTCGCCGAGACCGCCCTGCGCATCCCCGCCCGCACCCGCGCCGAGGTCCCCTTCACGGTCACCGTCCCGCCCGACGCGCCCCCCGGCGACCGCTCCGGCGCACTCGTCGTACGGGACGCGGCCGGCCGCGAGGAGAGGGTACGGCTGCTGCTGCGGGTCGGGGGGCCGGAGCTGTCCGCGCTGACCGTCGAGCACGTGGCCGTGCACGCCGACCGGATCACGTACGAGCTGGTCAACCGCGGCACCACGGCCGTCGTCCCGCGTCTCGCGGTGCGCGCCGACGGCGTCCTCGGCACCGTCCTCGACCGCGCCCCGCGCACCCTGCCCGTCCGGCTGTCCCCGGGGCGCCGCCTTCACCTCGACGAGCCGTGGCCCGACCGCCCGGCCCTGGACGCCGTCACCGTCCGGCTGACCGTCACCGCGCCCGGAGGCGCGCACGCCACGGCCCGCGCGTCGGCGCGGTTCGTGCCGTGGGGCGCGGCGGCGGGAACGGCGGCCGGCGCGCTGCTGGTCGCCGCCGTCCCCGTCGCCGTTCACCGGCGCCGTACAGCCTCGGCGGCACCCGAGGGGGAGCCGACGTGAGGGGGAAGCGGGTGCGGATCGTGGTGGTGGCGGTGCTCGCGCTGCTGCTCTTGCCCTGCGCCGGGCCGGCATCGGCCGCCGGCCCGGCGACCGTGAAGCTGTCCGCGTCCCAGGCGGGCACCGGGGGGACGATCACCGTCAGCGGCAGCGGCTGGCGGCCGCGCGCGCTGCTGATGCTGCTGATCTGCGGGCGGTCCACGCCCTCGAAGGGTGTCCTCGGCGGTACCAACTCCTGTGCCAACGCGGACGGCCGGGCCGTCACCACCGACGCCGACGGCCGTTTCAGCCGGGCGCTGCCGGTGGCCGAGCCGCCGGTGCCGTGCCCCTGCGTGGTGCACGTGGCCACCGCGACCGGGACGAAGGAGCAGTCCGACGCCGCCTTCCAGGTGGCCGGCCACCCCGTCGAACCGCTGCCCGCCGCACCGGCCGGCGGGCGTCTGTCGGTCCTCACCGACACCCGGCTGGAGGGCGGCGACGGCCTGCTCACCTGGTTCGGCGCCCCGCCCGCCCGCACCCTGGTCTTCACCGTCGGCAACGTCGGGACCGCGCCCGTGAAGGACCCCGTCTTCCAGGTCGGCACCGCCCACGGCGTGTTCGCCCCCCAGTGGGACGAACGGCAGTGGCGCGGCACCGTGGCACCCGGAAAGAAGGCCCGCGTCGAACTGCCCGTCGAACTCACCGGCGGAGCCCACGGCGACTACACCGTCTCCCTCAGGTACGGCGGGAAGGTCCTCGCCGAGCAGCCGTGGGGCGTGGACCGCCCCTGGGGCGTGACCCTGTTCTGGATCCTGGTCTGCCTCGTGGTGCCGACGGCGGTGTTCCGCGTCGGGATGGCCGTCGTGGACCGGGTCGGGCCGCGCCCGGCGGCCGGTCACCGGAGGACGCGCCCGGCGGGCGGTCCACGAGGGACGCGCCGGTCCGCCGGCCGTCCGCGTCCGTCCGTCCGCCTCCCGGGCCTTCCCCGGCGCACTCCCGACCCGGACCGGCCGCCCGCACCGGCCTCGACCCTGCCGTGGTTCACCCCGGACTCCGATCCGGGCACGGCGGGCCGGCTCTCCGCACCGCACGACGACCATCCGACGAGTCCCATGACTCCCGGCAGAAAGGGATCCACGTGAGCGAGAGCGAGAGAGCCGCACCGCCCGGGAGCGGACGGCGGAAGAGGGCCGCCGCGGCCGGCACCGCCGTCCTGTTCGCCGGGGCCGCCGCCCTGCTGGGCGTCACCGCCGGGCAGGCCCAGGCCGCCGAGGTGGCCTACGCCACCAAGTGCATACCGCCGGCCGGCGTCGGCCTGCCCGAGGTCAACGGCACCACCAAGGTCGAGATCACCGCGCCGGCCACGGCGAAGGTCGGGGACACCGTCGACGTCGTCTGGAAGTTCACCCAGGCCGCCTCCAAGAACCCCGACATCATCGACCTGCCCGCCGACTCGGTGCAGCCCTCCGGCACGCTGAAGGCGGCCGGCGCGCAGACCGCGGCGGTCGCGATGCGGGGCCCGCGCGAGAATCCGGCGATACCCAAGGGCGGCGCCATGGTGCTGTCCGACATGAAGGGCACGCTGAAGCTGACGGCAGCCGGGCAGGTGGCGCTGACGCCGGACGCGTACGTCGTCAACGCGATGTCGACGGACACCAGGTGCGCGCCGACGGAGCCGGTCCAGCCCGCCGCGACGATCACGGTGACGGCGGCGAACGGCGGCTCGTCCTCCGCGTCCTCGTCGCCGAGCCCGTCGCCCGACCCGTCCGACTCCGCCTCGCCGAGCCAGTCCTCGTCGCCGAGCGCGTCGAACCCGCCCAGCGCCTCCGCGAGCGCGACCGGTGACAGCGGTCGGACGGACTTCACCGGCAAGGTCGTGGACGTCCCCTACACCTGCCAGTCGCCCATCGGGGAGCAGAAGGCGACCTCGCCGATCCAGATCAACGCGAAGAAGAACGGCGGGAGCTACGACCTCACCGTCCAGTTCAAGAAGTCGGTGATGAACAGCCCGATCGACATCCCGGCCGACAAGGTGAAGCCGACCATGCAGGTCGTGCTCGGCGGTGCGGACACGGGCTCGGTCACGGTGGAGGGCCCGACCAACACCGAGGTGATCAAGCAGGGCGCCCCGATCGAGATCCCGGACCTCAAGGGCGCCTACAAGCCCGGCGCGACCGGTGTGTCCACGCTCTCCCCGGGCGTCCTCACCATCGAGGCCATGGGCACGACCACCACCTGCACCCCGGACAGCACGTCCGTCTCCCTCACCCTGGACACCACGGAACAGGCGAGCGGCGCGTCCGGCGGCAGCGGCTCGTCCTCCTCGTCCGGCGGGAGCACGTCGACCGGTGGGGACCTCGCGGAGACCGGCGCGGGCGATCACGGCACGCTGAAGGCCCTCGGCCTGGTCGCCGGCACGGCCGTACTGCTGGGCGCGGCGGTGTTCACGTTCATGCCGGGACGGATCCGGCGGCGCTGACCGGGCCGCCCCGGGGCGCGGGACTGTGCGGCCCGCCGCGGCGACGGGACCGGTCACGGCCGTCCCGGGCGCCATGGCCCGAACCGTCACGGCGCGGGCGCGACCGCGCCGGAGCCGGAAACGGGGGGGGGCGGCGCCCCCCCCGGGGGGGGGGGGGGGGCCCCCCGCGGCGGGGGGGGGGGGCGGCCGGTTTGTTTTGGCGAAGTTTCATTCCTCGCGGGTGGGGAATAACAACCCCCCCGCCCGGG
>NZ_JBIUBX010000009.1:42854-50895 GCF_044548445.1 Streptomyces sp. NPDC052016 | reverse complement strand
GGTCGGCGCCTGCCGCCGCGGGCGCTGCGGCCCGCCCCCTCCCCCGCGGGGGCGGGGGCGCCCCCCCCGGTGCCGGGCACGGGGGGGGGCCCCCCCCCCCCCGGGGGGGGGGGCGGCCTCCGCCGTCAGCCGGGCCCGCGGGCCTCAGTTGACGTTGCCCATGAGTTCCTTCACGCGCTTGCGGTACATCCACACCGCCGCACCGGCGGCGACGGCGAGCACGGCCTGGAAGGCCACGATGCCCGTCTTGTTGAGGTCGACGCCGGCGATGGAGAGCAGGCCGGTCGTGGCGTCACCGGCGGTGACGGCCAGGAACCAGACACCCATCATCTGCGAGGCGTACTTCGCGGGCGCCATCTTCGTGGTGACCGACAGGCCGACCGGGGAGAGGGTGAGCTCACCGATGGTCTGGACGAAGTAGATGCCGACCAGCCACAGCGCGGCCGCCTTGTGACCGCCGTCGGCGATCGCCAGCGGGGCGAGGAACAGGAAGAAGGACGCGCCGATCATGACCAGGCCCATCGCGAACTTCGTCGCGGTGCTCGGCTCCTTGCCGCGCCGGGCCAGCGCCAGCCACGCCCAGGCGAAGACCGGCGCCAGAGCCATGATCATCACCGGGTTGACCGACTGGTACCAGGAGACCGGGAACTCCCAGCCGAAGATCCTGTTGTCCGCCGAGGAGTCGGCGAACAGCGACACCGTGGAGCCGCCCTGGTCGTAGATCATCCAGAAGATGGCGGCGGCGACGAAGAACCAGATGTACGCGGACATCTTCGACTGCTCGGCGCGGTCCAGCTCCTTGTCCCGCTTGATGCGGGCGATGACCGCGACGGGGATGACCAGGCCGGCGATCGTGATCGGGACCAGCAGCCAGTTCAGTGTGTAGTGGCCGGAGAAGCCGACGATCGCGTAGAAGACGGCGGCGACGGCGGCCCACAGACCCGCCTTGCGCAGCGTGGCGGTCTTCTCCGCGTCGGTCATCGGGGTCGGCACGACGTCCGAGCGGGAGCTGAGGTGGCGGCCGCCGATCAGGAACTGGGCCAGGCCCAGCGCCATGCCGAGCGCGGCGAGCGCGAAGCCCAGGTGCCAGTTGACGTTCTCGCCGATGGTGCCGATGACCAGCGGGGCGGCGAAGGCGCCGAGGTTGATGCCGATGTAGAAGACGGTGAAGCCACCGTCACGGCGCGGGTCGTCCGGGCCCTCGTAGAGGTGGCCGACCATCGTGGAGATGTTGGCCTTCAGCAGACCCGAACCGATGGCGACCAGGCCGAGACCCGCGTAGAAGGTGCCGGAGTTCGGCAGGGCCAGGGTGAGGTGGCCGAGCATGATGATCGCGCCGGCCACGGCGACCGTCTTGCGGGGGCCGAGGACACGGTCGGCGAACCAGCCGCCGGGGAGGGCGAGCAGGTACACGAGGGACAGGTACACCGAGTAGATCGCGGTCGCGGTGGCCGCGCTCAGGTGCAGGCCGCCCGGTGCCACCAGGTACAGCGGGAGCAGAGCCTTCATGCCGTAGTAGGAGAACCGCTCCCACATCTCGGTCATGAAGAGAGTGGCCAGTCCGCGGGGGTGGCCGAAGAAGGTCTTCCCGGATCCGGGTGTGCCCGGACGGGCCGAGTCCTTCGTCAGGCTGGACGCCATGGTCGTTCCTTGCTGGTCGGGACGCGCGAGTGGAGCGTTACGCGCCCGGTTGGGGCGGCCGGCACCGGCGTGATCGGCCCGTCCACCCCACGCCCACGGGGAGTCCGCTCCGGGTCTCGGAGTGGCGGACGGCGACCACCGGGATCCACGCCCCGCACGTCGGGGGCCCGGCCACAGGTCATTCCTCTCCAGGCCGGGGCAGGGGCACCGGCCCGCACACAAAAGAGACCCTCAGCGCCAAGTCCAGCGCCGAAGGTCCCTGCGTGCTACAGGCGTTGTTTCACCATACGTCAGCACAGTGCCTGATATGGAAGGACTTGAGATAGGGATCACAGGTGATCACGGAACCGTAGCCGCGATTCCAAGGTCCGTACCAGGATGACATCTCTGGACCAGAGGTTCGGACCAAGATCGGCCAGGTGGGGGAGAACCGGTCGTCCGGTATGTCCGCGGGTAAGAAACCGGGGCTCGCATCACACCTCTGGCCGTGCTCCGTGCGGACTACCATCGGCTCATGACCCGTGTACTGCTCGCCGAGGACGACGCGTCCATCTCGGAGCCGCTGGCCCGCGCACTGCGCCGGGAAGGGTACGAGGTCGAGGTGCGGGAGGACGGACCGTCCGCGCTCGACGCCGGGATCCAGGGCGGCGTCGACCTGGTCGTGCTGGACCTCGGCCTGCCCGGCATGGACGGCCTGGAGGTGGCCCGGCGGCTGCGCTCCGAGGGGCACGCCGTGCCGATCCTGATCCTGACCGCGCGCGCCGACGAGGTGGACACCGTCGTCGGGCTGGACGCGGGCGCCGACGACTACGTCACCAAGCCCTTCCGTCTCGCCGAGCTGCTCGCCCGCGTCCGGGCGCTGCTGCGGCGCGGCTCCGCCGAGCCCCAGCAGCCACCCGCCACCCACGGCGTGCGCATCGACGTCGAGTCGCACCGGGCCTGGATGGGCGACGAGGAGCTCCAGCTGACTGCCAAGGAGTTCGACCTGCTGCGGGTGCTGGTGCGGGACGCCGGCCGGGTGGTCACACGGGACCAGCTGATGCGGGAGGTCTGGGACACCACCTGGTGGTCCTCGACCAAGACGCTGGACATGCACATCTCCTGGCTGCGGAAGAAGCTCGGCGATGACGCGGCGAATCCCCGGTACATCGCCACCGTGCGGGGTGTCGGGTTCCGTTTCGAGAAAAGCTGAGGGCTTCCGCCGTTCGCGTCACCGCCGTGGGGTCCACGGCCCGTCCGCGACCGCGGGCCGGCCAGGTGTGGGCCGGTCGGGCCCACGCGGCGGAGCCGCGCATCGGCACAGCCCCGCGCCCCTGGAAGGGGCGCTGCACCACCGCTCGTCATGAAGCCACCGCCCGGAGGGCACCGTGCGCCGCCGTCTGATCCAGTCCACCCTCGCGGTCGTGCTCGTCGTGATCGCCGTCTTCGGGGTGTCCCTCGTCATCGTCGAGACGCGCACGATCAGCAACAGCGCCCAGGAGCGGGTGGAGCTGGAGGCGGCGCGGCTGGCCAGCATCGTGGACAGCCGGCTGCTGGGCGCGGGGGCCGTCGACGCGGCCGTGCTGAGCGACCAGGTCACCCACGACCGCTACGCCGAGATCCGCATCCCCGGACAGCGGCCCATCCAGGTCGGCACCGAGCCCGAGGGCGACGTCATCCGCGGTGAGGCGCAGGGCGAGGAGGGCGAGACGGTCGTCATAGAGGAGCCGCGCTCCTCCGTGACCCGGGAGGTCGGCCGCACCCTGCTGATCATCGGGCTGGTGGCGCTGCTGGCGGTGATCGCCGCGGTGCTCCTCGCCATCCGCCAGGCCAACCGGCTCGCCTCCCCCCTCACCGACCTCGCCGAGACCGCGGAACGCCTCGGCTCGGGCGACCCCCGCCCGCGCCACAAGCGCTACGGCGTCCCCGAGCTGGACCGGGTCGCCGACGTCCTCGACTCCTCCGCCGAGCGCATCGCCCGCATGCTCACCGCCGAGCGCCGCCTGGCCGCCGACGCCTCCCACCAGCTGCGCACCCCGCTCACCGCCCTGTCGATGCGCCTGGAGGAGATCACCCTCACCGACGATCCGGACACGGTGAAGGAGGAGGCCACCATCGCGCTCACGCAGGTGGAACGCCTCACGGACGTCGTCCAGCGGCTGCTGACGAACTCCCGCGACCCCCGCACCGGCTCCGCCGTCACCTTCGACCTCGACGAGGTCATCCAGCAGCAGCTCGCCGAGTGGCGCCCGGCCTACCGCAGCGCGGGCCGCGCGATCGTCAGCTCCGGCAAACGCCACCTGGAGGCGGTGGGCACCCCGGGCGCCGTCGCCCAGGTGCTGGCGGCGCTGATCGAGAACTCCCTCATGCACGGCGGCGGCACGGTCGCCCTGCGCACCCGTGTCACCGGCAACCAGGCCGTCATCGAGGTCACCGACGAGGGTCCCGGCGTCCCCGCCGACCTCGGCGCCCGCATCTTCGAGCGGGCCATCAGCGGCCGCAACTCCACCGGCATCGGCCTCGCCGTCGCCCGCGACCTCGCCGAGGCCGACGGCGGCCGCCTGGAGATGCTCCAGGCCCAGCCCCCGGTCTTCGGCCTGTTCCTGTCCCGGACCCCGCCGGAGAAGAAGACGGCGGCGGTCGAGGCGCCGACGGTCAGGTGACCGTCACCGGGCCGTGAGCCGCCCGACCGCCCCGGCCGTGGCACCGGGCGCCGTTCAACCGACCCGCTGCTTCGGCTCCGCCTCGCGGGGCTCGGCCGCCAGCATCGACTCGGCCTCCCGCAGGGGAAGCGCCCGGAACACCCAGGTCCGGTAGGACCAGAACCGGAACAACGTGGCGACCCCGATCCCGAGGAACTTGAACACGTTGCTCTGCAGCGGGCTGTCCCACCCGAAGCCGTACGTCGCCAGGAACAGCAGCCCGTTCTCGATGACCAGCCCGACCACGCTGAACAGCAGGAACAGCGACAGCTCCCGCGTCCGCCCGCTCTTGTCGCGGTCGCGGTACGCGAAGTAGCGGAACCCGAGGTAGTTGAAGGCGATGGCGACGACCGTCGCGATGACGCTGGCCCGCACCACCGGCAGGTCGGTGACGTGCCGCACGAGGTTGAACACGCCGAGATTGACCAGGAGACCCGCTCCGCCCACAGCGCCGAACTTGGCCAGCTCGTGGACGAGTCTCCGTAGCCGCCCCTGCCCCGAGGAACCATGTCCCATGGTCGTACAGGCCCCCGTCCGGGTGTCGGTTTCGTCAACCCAGCCATGCTAACCACCCCCCTCGCAGGTTTCCTGTGGTGAACCCCACCGGTCGGATTCCGGCCGGACGCGGGACCGGAAGGGGACGGTAAGAGGCGGGAAAGGGCTGGGTGAGAGGCGCGGAATCCGGCCGTCGTGCGGGGCCGATACCCTAGGTGCGTGACGTTCCCGGTAGTCGGCATGGTCGGCGGGGGTCAGCTCGCTCGTATGACACACGAGGCGGGCATCCCGTTGGGCATCAGGTTCAAGCTCCTCAGTGACACTCCCCAGGATTCCGCGGCCCAGGTGGTGAGCGACGTCGTCGTAGGCGACTATCGCGACCTGGAGACGCTGCGTGACTTCGCGCGGGGCTGCGACGTGATCACCTTCGATCACGAGCACGTCCCCACCGAGCACCTCCGGGCACTGGAGGCGGACGGCATCCCCGTCCGCCCCGGCCCGGACGCACTCGTGCACGCCCAGGACAAGGGCGTGATGCGCGCCAAGCTGGACGCGATCGGCATCCCGTGCCCCCGGCACAGGATCGTGAGCGACCCGCAGGACGTGGCGGCCTTCGCGGCCGAGGGCGACGGTTTCCCCGTCGTCCTCAAGACCGTCCGCGGCGGTTACGACGGCAAGGGGGTGTGGGTCGTCGGCTCCGTCGAGGAGGCCGAGGACCCCTTCCGCGCCGGCGTCCCCGTGCTCGCCGAGGAGAAGGTCGACTACGTCCGCGAGCTCGCCGCCAACGTCGTCCGCTCACCGCACGGCCAGGCCGTCGCCTACCCGGTCGTGGAGTCGCAGCAGGTCGACGGCGTCTGCGACACGGTCATCGCCCCGGCGCCCGGCCTCGACGAGGCCCTCGCGCTCCAGGCCGAGGAGATGGCCCTGACCATCGCCAAGGAACTCGGCGTCGTCGGCCACCTCGCCGTCGAGCTGTTCCAGACCCGCGACGGCCGCATCCTCGTCAACGAGCTGGCGATGCGCCCGCACAACTCGGGCCACTGGTCGATGGACGGCGCGATCACCAGCCAGTTCGCCAACCACGTCCGCGCGGTCCTCGACCTGCCGCTGGGCGACCCGCGCCCGCGCGCCCGGTGGACGGTCATGGTGAACGTCCTGGGCGGCGACTTCCCGGACATGTACTCCGCGTACCTGCACTGCATGGCCCGCGACCCCCAGCTCAAGATCCACATGTACGGCAAGGACGTGAAGCCCGGCCGTAAGGTCGGACACGTCAACACCTACGGCGACGACCTCGACGACGTGCTGGAGCGCGCCCGTCACGCTGCCGGCTACCTGAGAGGCACGATCACCGAATGAGCCCGGTTGTAGGCATCGTCATGGGGTCCGACTCCGACTGGCCCGTCATGGAGGCCGCCGCCCAGGCCCTCGACGAGTTCGAGATCGACTACGAGGTCGACGTCGTCTCCGCGCACCGCATGCCGCGCGAGATGGTCGCGTACGGCGAGCAGGCCGCCGACCGCGGGCTGAAGGTGATCATCGCGGGTGCGGGCGGCGCCGCCCATCTGCCGGGCATGCTCGCCTCCGTCACCCCGCTGCCGGTCATCGGCGTGCCCGTGCCGCTGAAGTACCTCGACGGCATGGACTCCCTGCTGTCGATCGTGCAGATGCCGGCCGGCGTCCCGGTCGCCACCGTCTCGGTGGCCGGCGCCCGCAACGCGGGCCTGCTCGCCGCCCGCATCCTGGCCGCCCACGACGAGGACCTGCTCGCCCGGATGCGCGACTTCCAGCAGGACCTCAACGACCAGGCCACCGAGAAGGGCAAGAGGCTGCGGGCCAAGGTCGACGGGTCCGCGGGCGGCTTCGGCTTCGGGAAGTGACGCCGATGACCCCGCTGGAGCAGGCCCGTGAGCTCCTGCGCGAGTTCCCGGTCGTCGACGGCCACAACGACCTGCCCTGGGCGCTGCGCGAGCAGGTCCGCTACGACCTCGACGCCCGTGACATCGCCACCGACCAGCACACCCACCTGCACACCGACATCCCCCGCCTGCGCGCGGGCGGCGTCGGCGCGCAGTACTGGTCGGTGTACGTGCGCGCGGACCTGCCCGACGCGGTGCCGGCGACGCTGGAGCAGATCGACTGCGTACGGCGGCTCGTCGACCGCCACCCGCGGCACCTGAAGGGGGCGCTGACCGCCGCCGACATGGAGGCGGCGCGCGCGGAGGGGCGTATCGCCTCGCTCATGGGCGCGGAGGGCGGCCACTCCATCGCCAACTCCCTGGGCACCCTGCGCGGCCTGTACGCGCTCGGGGTGCGCTACATGACGCTCACCCACAACGACAACGTGGACTGGGCGGACTCCGCCACCGACGAGCCGAGGTGCGGCGGCCTGACGGCGTTCGGCCGTGAGGTCGTGCGGGAGATGAACCGGCTCGGCATGCTCGTCGACCTCTCCCACGTGGCCGCGACGACCATGCGGGACGCGCTGGACGCGTCCTCCGCCCCGGTGATCTTCTCCCACTCCTCCTCGCGGGCCGTCTGCGACCACCCGCGCAACATCCCGGACGACGTCCTGGAGCGGCTGCCCGCCAACGGCGGCATCGCCATGGTGACGTTCGTGCCGAAGTTCGTGCTCCAGGCGGCCGTGGACTGGACGGCCGCGGCCGACGCGAACCTGCGCGCGCACGGCTTCCACCACCTCGACACCACGGCGGAGGCCATGAAGGTCCACCGTGCCTTCGAGGAACGGCACCCCCGCCCGACCGCCACGGTCGCGACGGTCGCCGACCACCTGGACCACATGCGCGAGGTGGCGGGCATCGACCACCTCGGCATCGGCGGCGACTACGACGGCACGGCCTTCACCCCCGAGGGCCTCGACGACGTCTCCGGCTACCCGAACCTGATCGCGGAACTCCTGGACCGCGGCTGGTCGAGGGCCGACCTCACCAAGCTGACCTGGAAGAACGCGGTGCGGGTGCTGAGTGCGGCGGAGGACGTGGCGCGCGGCCTGCAGGCGACGCGGGCCCCCTCCCACGCGACGATCGAGTCGCTGGACGGCTGACCGTCCGCGGCAGGGCAGAGCAGGGCAGGGGAGGGCACGGCAGGACAGGTGAGGGCGGGGGCGGGGGGGGCGGGGGGGGAGGCCGCCCCCCCCCCCCCCCCCGCCCCCCCCCCCCCCCGCCCGGCCGCCCCCCCCCCCCCCCCCGGGGTTGGCTCCGGCA
>NZ_JBIUBX010000009.1:14354-42844 GCF_044548445.1 Streptomyces sp. NPDC052016 | reverse complement strand
CGGGGCGCGCGGGCCCGGCGGGGGGGGGGGGGCCCCCGCCCGCGGGGGGGGGGGGGGGGGGGGGGGGGGGGGGGCCCCCCCCCCCCCCCCCCCCCGCCCTCGTCCCCCGGCGACCGGCTTCCGTCCGGCACGGCCCCGCTCACGGGTGTTCGATCCGGCACAGGCAGAACGGATGGCCCGCCGGATCGGCGTACACCTGGAAGTCCTTCTTCTCCCGGTCCTCCAGGTCCAGCGGGCGCGCCCCCAGCGCCACCACGCGCTCGTGGGCCGCGTCGATCTCCTCCCAGGTGGCGCCCGCGTCGAGGTCGAGGTGGAACTGCTGCGCGTTCCGGTCGGCCCGCGGCCACTCCGGCGGGGTGAAGCCGTCCACCTGCTGGAAGGCGAGGCGGGGCCCGCCGGGGACCTTCAGGACGACCCAGTCGTCCTCGCCCTCCTCGGCCTCGGGGACGCCGCCCACGACGGCCGCGTAGAAGTCGGCCAGCGCGCGCGGGTCGGGGCAGTCGAGGACGACGGAACGGAGACGGGCGACGGGTGCCATGCGGGTCCTCCTGGGTCGGGCGGGCGTCCGGCGGACGCACGGGGAGGGACGGGTGCCCGTCGGCGCACCCGCCCTAACCCACAGGCGGTTCACACCGCACACACCATCCGGGTGCGGCAGAATGCACCCAGACGCCGGTTCGGCCGACTGAGCCTCGGCCGAACCGGCGTCGTCCGTCGCCGGGCCGCTCAGGCGGTCGGGCGGCCCATCGCCCGGTACGTCCAGCCGGCCTTCCGCCACAGCTGCGGGTCGAGCGCGTTGCGCCCGTCGAGGACGATCCGCGCCGCCGCGACCTCTCCCAGCACCGCCGGGTCCAGGTCACGGAACTCCCGCCACTCGGTGAGGTGCAGGACGACGTCGGCGCCCCGCACCGCCTCCAGGGCCGAGTCGGCGTAGCCCAGCGTCGGGAAGACCCGGCGGGCGTTCCCCATGCCCTTCGGGTCGTAGACGGTCACCTGGCCGCCCTGCAGGTGGATCTGCCCGGCGACGTTCAGCGCCGGCGAGTCGCGGACGTCGTCCGAGTCGGGCTTGAAGGTCGCGCCGAGCACGGCGACCCGCTTGCCGAGGAAGGGGCCGCCGCCGAGAGCCTCCCGGGCCAGCTCGACCATCTGCCCGCGCTGCCGCATGTTGATCGAGTCGATCTCCCGCAGGAAGGTCAGCGCCTGGTCGGCGCCGAGCTCACCGGCGCGCGCCATGAACGCGCGGATGTCCTTGGGCAGGCACCCGCCGCCGAAGCCGATCCCGGCCCGCAGGAACTTCTTCCCGATCCGGTCGTCGTAGCCGATGGCCTCCGCCAGCTTGGCCACGTCACCGCCGGCCGCCTCGCACACCTCCGCCATGGCGTTGATGAAGGAGATCTTGGTGGCGAGGAAGGAGTTCGCGGAGGTCTTCACCAGTTCGGCGGTCGGGAAGTCGGTGACGACGAACGGCGAGCCCTCCCTGATCGGCGTGGCGTACACCTCGCGCAGCGTCTTCTCGGCCCGCTCGCTGCGCACGCCGACGACGATCCGGTCGGGGTGCAGCGTGTCCTGGACGGCGAAGCCCTCGCGCAGGAACTCCGGGTTCCAGGCCAGCTCGGCGTCCTCACCGGCCGGCGCCAGCTCGGCGATCGTCCGGGCCAGCCGGTCGGCGGAGCCCACGGGCACGGTCGACTTGCCGACGACCAGGGCGGGCGCCTCGAGATGCGGGGCCAGCGAGGCGATCGCGGACTCGACGTACGACATGTCGCACGCGTACTCGCCGTGCTTCTGCGGCGTGTTCACGCAGACGAAGTGGACGTCGCCGAAGGCGCCGACCTCCGCCCAGTCCTGGGTGAAGCGCAGCCGCCCGGTGGAGCCCTCGAAGCCGGCGACGTGCCGGCGCAGCAGCTCCTCCAGACCGGGCTCGTACATCGGGGTCTCGCCCCGCTCCAGCATCTCGATCTTCTCGCGCACGACGTCGAGGGCGAGGACCTCGAAACCCAGCTCGGCCATGGCCGCGGCGTGTGTCGCGCCGAGATAACCGGTGCCGATCACGGTGATCTTGAGGGCCATGAGGGTGCTCCTGGGCTGGACGTGGATCGGATGGCGCTGCCCGAGCATAGTCGGGGCGTAGGCGCTCTCCTCGCAGGGCAGTTCCTCCGTGCGATTCCCTTGTCGCCAAGCTCACGTATCACTCCCGTGAGCGGACCCTCTAAAATTTGAGTTACTTAACGGTAATTAGCGAATCGTCCCACCGGATCACCCCAGTGTTTTGGAGCGTGAGAGACCTTGGCCGGATCGGCTGACTTCGACCTGTACCGCCCGTCCGAGGAGCACGACATGCTCCGCGACTCCGTCCGCGCGCTGGCCGAGGCGAAGATCGCGCCGTACGCCGCCGCGGTGGACGAGGAGGCGCGCTTCCCGCAGGAGGCCCTGGACGCGCTCGTCGCGGGCGACCTGCACGCCGTCCACGTACCCGAGGAGTACGGCGGCGCGGGCGCCGACGCCCTCGCCACGGTCATCGTGATCGAGGAGGTGGCCCGCGCCTGCGTGTCCTCCTCCCTGATCCCCGCCGTGAACAAGCTGGGCTCGCTGCCCGTGATCCTCTCCGGCTCCGAGGACCTGAAGAAGAAGTACCTGGCCCCGCTGGCCAAGGGCGAGGCGATGTTCTCGTACTGCCTCTCCGAGCCGGAAGCCGGCTCGGACGCCGCCGGCATGAAGACCAGGGCGGTCCGCGACGGCGACCACTGGATCCTCAACGGCGTCAAGCGCTGGATCACCAACGCGGGCGTCTCCGAGTACTACACGGTGATGGCCGTGACCGACCCCGCCAAGCGATCCAAGGGCATCTCCGCCTTCGTCGTGGAGAAGTCCGACCCGGGCGTCTCCTTCGGCGCCCCGGAGAAGAAGCTCGGCATCAAGGGCTCCCCGACCCGCGAGGTCTACTTCGACAACGTCCGCATCCCCGCCGACCGCATGATCGGCGAGGAGGGCACCGGCTTCGCCACCGCCATGAAGACCCTCGACCACACCCGCATCACCATCGCCGCCCAGGCGCTCGGCGTCGCCCAGGGCGCCTTCGACTACGCCAAGGGCTACGTCACCGAGCGCAAGCAGTTCGGCAAGCCGATCGCCGACTTCCAGGGCATCCAGTTCATGCTCGCCGACATGGCCATGAAGATCGAGGCCGCCCGCCAGCTGACCTACGCCGCCGCGGCCAAGTCCGAGCGCGGCGACAGCGACCTCACCTTCCAGGGCGCCGCCGCCAAGTGCTTCGCCTCCGACGTGGCCATGGAGGTCACCACCGACGCGGTCCAGCTCCTCGGCGGCTACGGCTACACCCGCGACTACCCGGTCGAGCGCATGATGCGCGACGCCAAGATCACCCAGATCTACGAGGGCACCAACCAGGTCCAGCGCATCGTCATGGCGCGCAACCTGCCGTAAGCCCCCGCGAACACCGTCGCCCCCCGTCCGGGCCGCCGGACGGGGGGCGATCTGCGTGCGCGGCCGCCTCAGTTGGCGGAGACGGTCACCTTCTCGTCGTTCTTCAGCTCCTTCACGAGCTGCTTCACCTTCGCCTCGTCCCAGACGAGGTTGCCGCCGGAGGAACCGGAGATCGGCATGTTCATGGACTTGCCGTCGCCGCTGTTGACGCCCTTCATCGCGAAGAACATCGAGGCCAGGTCGTACAGGCCCATGTCCTTGTCGACGATCAGGGAGTCCAGGCCCGCGCCCATGGTCGGGTAGAGCTTGAACGGGTTCAGGAGCGTGCCCGGCGTGGCCACCTGGTTGGCGAGGGCGGCGAGGAACTTCTGCTGGTTCTTGGTGCGGTCGAGGTCGGAGCCCGCCAGCGCGTACCGGGTGCGGACGAACGCGAGGGCCTCCTCGCCGTTCAGGGTCTGCTTGCCCTTCTTGAAGTCCGCGCCGGACTTGGTGTCCTTGATGTCCTGCGGGATGTCCATCTCGACGCCGCCGACCGCGTCCACGATGTTCGCGAAGCCGGCGAAGCCGATCTCCACGTAGTGGTCGATGCGCAGGCCGGTGTTGAACTCGACGGTACGCACGAGCAGTTCGGGGCCGTCCTCGGCGTACGCCGCGTTCAGCTTCACGTGCCGGCCCGTGCCCTTGTAGGTCTTGCCGGACTCCGAGCCCACGAAGGTAGGGATCTCCACGTCCGAGTCGCGCGGCAGGGATATGAGCGTGTCCCCGTTGGAGCCGGTGTGCAGGATCATCATCGAGTCCGTGCGCTTGCCCTCGGCGGAGCCGGTGTGGAGCTTCTTCTTCTCCTCGTCGGACATGCCCGCGCGGCTGTCGGAGCCGACGATCAGGTAGTTGGTGCCCTCGCCCTGCTCCGGCCGGTCGATGACCTTCGACAGGTCGACCTCGCGCTGGAGCTTGGAGTCGGCCCAGAAGTACGTGCCGACCGTCGTCACCACCAGCACGGTCACCACGGTGATCGCGGTCCACTTGATGCGGCGCCGCCAGTCCGGCGCGGGACGCGGCCCGCGGCCGTAGCCCTCACCGGGTCCACCGGGTCCGCCGCCGGCGGGCGCGCCGTAGACCTGGCCCGTGTTGTAGCCGCTGTCGTACCCGGTGTTCCGGGCGTTCGTGTAGTCGCCGTATCCCTGGCCGTCGACGTACGACGGCTGCGGCGGGACGCCGGGGCTCTGCGGCGGGGCGGCCTGGCCGCGGCGGACCTGCCGCATGACGCGCGCGCCCTCGGGCCGTGCGCTCGCGCTGCCGCTTCCGTACCGGGTGCCGCGGTTGTCGTCGGACCATCCCTCGGGCCAATCGTTCATGGGCCCCAGTGTGCCGGTCAGGCCTTGGTGCCTTACAAGGGTCGTCGAAGAATCAGGGCCCCGCTGTGGCCAAGCTGACACAAAGTCCCGGCTTGTCCTCCGCGGCATAAGGTGGAGGACATGACAGACCAGGTCACCGCAGTGGAGTCGGATACCCCGGACATCCCGGGCAAGCCCACCTCCGCCTCCCGCACCACGCTCAGCCACATCATGACCCACAACGACACCAACCTCCTGGGCACGGTGCACGGCGGTGTGATCATGAAGCTCGTCGACGACGCGGCCGGCGCCGTGGCCGGCCGGCACTCCGGCGGCCCCGCCGTCACCGCGTCCATGGACGAGATGGCGTTCCTCGAGCCGGTCCGCGTCGGCGACCTCGTCCATGTGAAGGCCCAGGTCAACTGGACCGGCCGGACCTCGATGGAGGTCGGCGTCCGCGTCCTCGCCGAGCGCTGGAACGAGTCCACGCCGCCCACCCAGGTCGGCTCCGCCTACCTCGTCTTCGCCGCCGTCGACGCCGACGGCAAGCCGCGCCGGGTGCCGCCGGTCCTCCCGGAGACCGACCGCGACCGGCGCCGCTACCAGGAGGCCCAGATCCGCCGTACCCACCGGCTGGCCCGCCGGCGGGCGATCATGGAGCTGCGCGAGCGGCGGGTGGCGGAGGGGTTCGACGACTGAGCCCTCGCCGCCTGCCGCCGTCGCGTGCGCGACAGCGGCTCAGGAGCAGCCCACCTCGTCCCCCCGTACGATTCCGAACTCGCCCGGCTCCGGATCCTTCGCCCGCACCTTGCGCACCTGCCGGAAGTCCGTCCCGACCGTCACCTTCAGGGTCGGTCCGAGGCCGGGCGCGGCACGCAGCACGCTGCCGGGCAGGGCCGCCGCCAGGGACTTCGCGGAGCGGTCCCAGCGGGGGTCGTAGCTGACGACCGTGCGCGGGGCGGAGCGGGCGGCGGCGGGGGTCGGGCGGCCCGTGGTGCGGAAGCCGGCGGCCGCCAGCGCCGCGTCCACCCGCTTCGCCAGGCCCACGGTGGGGGTGCCGTTCTCGACGTGGACGCGGATCCGTTGCGGGGCCACCTCGACCGCCGGCGGCTGCGCGGTCGTGCTGCGCGTCCGCGTCGTGGCGAGGGGCTTGTCGTCGCGCAGGGCCCTGAAGAGGCGCTCCGCCCCGACCGTGTCCCACTTCACGGTCGATCCGATGCCCTTCACGACGTATCCCATCTGCGCGATGGGGACGGTCGTGAACTCCGAGGAGGAGGGGGAGAAGGTGCGCATCGCGCGGCCGAGGTCGAGGAGCTCGTCGGTGCCGAAGCCGCGGTCCGCCCGGACCGAACCGAGCACCGCCCGCGTCACGTCCCGGAACTTCAGCGGGTTCAGCAGGATGCCCGAGGAGGTCGCGTGCTCGACCAGGGCCGCCAGGAAGCGCTGCTGGCGCTTCATCCGGCCGAAGTCGGAGTCCGCGTCGATGTGCCGGGAGCGGACGTACTGGAGGGCCTCGCCGCCCTTGAGGTGATGCGTGCCGGGCGCGAGGTTCAGTCCGGTGTACGGGTCCTTCAGGGGCCGGGCCGTGCAGACCTTCACCCCGCCGAGGACGTCCACCGTCTTCATGAAGCTGGTGAAGTCGACCTCCAGATAGTGGTCGATCTTCACACGGGTCATGTGCTCGACGGTCCGCACGGTCAGCTGCGGGCCGCCCTCCGCGTACGCCGCGTTGATCCTGAGGGGGTGGCCGGGGTGCGTCTTGCCGGTGCTCACGTCGGTGTGCGGGGGAGTCACGGCGTAGGAGTCGCGCGGCAGGCTGACCACGCTCGCCCGCTCCCGGTCCTCCGAGATGTGCACGATCATCAGGGTGTCGGTGCAGTGGCAGGGCGCCCCGCCCAGGCGGTAGCGCCGGCGCTCCCGCTCGGTGATCCTGTCGCGGCCGTCGGTGCCGACCAGCAGGACGTTCATGCCGTGGCCGGCCCGCGGCCGGTTCTTCATGTCCTTGAAGGCGTCGACCCGGGCGATGTCCGCCTCGAGGCTGGTGACCACGGAGTGGCCGATGCCGGCCGAGGCCAGGATCACCACCGAGAGGGTCATCGTCGCCCGCATGGCCCAGCGGGGACGTTTCGTCCGGACGGGGTGCACGGGCCGGCGGCGCGGTCGCCGGGAGGCGGGGGACCGGGTCGGGATCGAGGGCATGCGGGTCACCTCCGGGGCGACGGCCGTACGAGGGGAAGCCGTGAGCACCGTAGGCACATACGATCTGCAGTCCGGGCAGCACACCCGGCGGGGCGCAAGCGCGTCCCCCGTTCGCGGTAACGTGAGCCCCCTATGAACGCCAAGTCCGACGTGCAGCTCCCCGCCGTGTCCGTCATCATGCCCGTCCTCAACGAGGAGCGGCATCTGCGCGGAGCCGTCCAAGCGATCCTCGCGCAGGAGTACGCCGGCGAGATGGAGGTCGTGATCGCCCTCGGTCCGTCCACGGACCGCACGGACGAGATCGCTGCCGAGCTCGTCGCCGAAACCGCGTCCCACGAGAACAAGCGCGTGCACACGGTCCCCAACCCGACGGGACGTACGCCCGCCGCGCTCAACGCCGCGATCAAGGCCTCCCGCCATCCGGTCGTCGTCCGCGTCGACGGCCACGGCATGCTGTCGCCGAACTACATCGCCACCGCCGTACGGCTCCTGGAGGAGACCGGCGCGCAGAACGTCGGCGGCATCATGCACGCCGAGGGCGAGAACGACTGGGAGCACGCCGTCGCCGCCGCCATGACCTCGAAGATCGGGGTCGGCAACGCCGCCTTCCACACCGGTGGCCAGGCCGGGCCCGCCGAGACCGTCTACCTCGGTGTCTTCCGCCGCGAGGCGCTGGAGCAACAGGGCGGCTACAACGAGGAGTTCATCCGCGCCCAGGACTGGGAGCTGAACTTCCGCATCCGCGAGGCGGGCGGGCTGATCTGGTTCTCGCCCGAGCTGAAGGTGTCCTACCGGCCGCGCCCCAGCGTCAAGGCGCTCGCCAAGCAGTACAAGGACTACGGCCGCTGGCGGCACGTCGTCGCCCGCTACCACGAGGGCTCCATCAACCTGCGCTACCTCGCCCCGCCCACCGCCGTGTGCGCGATAGCCGCCGGGATCGTGGTCGGCGCCGCCGTCACCCCGCTCGGCTTCCTCGTTCCGGGCGGCTACCTCGCGGCGATCGTCGCCGGGTCGGTCCCGGCCGGCAAGGGGCTGCCGCTGAAGGCGCGCCTGCAGATTCCGGTGGCGCTGGCCACCATGCACATGTCGTGGGGCTGGGGCTTCCTGACCAGCCCGAAGTCGCTGGCGAAGAAGGTCATCGCCTCCCGCCGCCCGGCGGTCCTCAGCACCCCGTGAGGCCGCCGCCCGGCGGCCCTCGGCGCACGCCGAGCACCGCCGGGCCGGACCCGGACTACCAGGTGTAGGCCGGGTCCACGTGCATGCACTGACTGGTGTCGGCGGCGTTCATCGTCTGCGCCGACTCGGGCGTCCTGTCGTCCTGCTCCGGGGCCTTGTAGGCCGATCCGGACCGCCAGTCCGCGCCGACGAAGAGCGTGACGCCGGAGACGTCGGTGGACTTCTTCACCTGGCTCGCCGGGATGCCGAGGACCTTCGCCAGCCGCTGGGCGTCGCCCTGCAGGTCGGCGCTCGGGTAGCGGATCACCGTCGTCTTCTCCGAGGTGGCCGGCGAGGTGTCCGCCACGGCCCGCGCGAAGCCCTTGCCGACCAGCAGCTGCGTCACCGCGGCCGCCCGCCCGCGCGCCGCCCCCAGCGCGTCGGTGTAGGTGCCGTTGTGGACCTGTACGGCGATCTCGTCGTCGGCGGCCGCCGGGTCCGTGGGCGTCGTCGGCGAGGGGCTGGCGGTGGCCTTCGCGGTGTCCTTGCCGTCCAGGGCGATGTCCTCGCGCACCAGCCGGAACAGCTTCGCGGCGTCGTCGGTGGGCACCACCCTGCCGGTCTGGACGGTGTCGTACCGGTTCGGCATCGTCGTCATGGTGATCCGCTCGGTGGGCACCTTCTGCAGCTCGGTCGCCAGGTCGTACATCTTCTTGATGCTGTCCAGGCCGTCGTCGACGGTGATCGCCTTCGTGGCCGCCTCGGCGAGCCTGCGCAGCGAGTTCGGGTTGCTGAGCTTGGCCTCCGAACGCAGCTGGCGCACCATCGAGTTCATGTACATGTGCTGGGCCTTGGCGCGGGCGAGGTCGGTGTCGTCCTCGAAGCCGTAGCGGGTGCGCAGCCACTGCAGGGCCTGCTTGCCCTTGATCTCGTGCGTGCCCTTCTCCAGCTTCAGGCCGGAGCCCTTGCCGTCGCTGGTGTGCGAGTAGACGTTGGCGTCCACGCACACCGGAACGCCGCCGATCGCGTCCGCCATCGACACCACACCGGCGAAGTCGATCATCATGAAGTGGTCGATGTGGATGTCGGTGAGCTTCTCCCAGGTGGCCACCGTGCAGCCCGGGCCGCCGCGGCCCAGCGACGCGTTCGTGATCTCCCGGGTGAGCGCCGGGTACACCTTCCCGGTGTCCGGGTCCGTGCACTTGGGGATGTCCAGCAGGGTGTCGCGCGGCATGCTCACCACCGACATGTTGCTGCGGTCCGCCGACACGTGCAGCAGCATCTGGACGTCGGCGAGCGGGACGCCGTTGAAGGTGTCCCTGGCGCCGCCGAGCTTCTGGTTCTCCGCGGTGTTACGGGCGTCCGAGCCGATCAGCAGGATGTTCAGCGGCTTCTGACCGGCCGCGTTGGCCTTCGTCTCCGGCGCGGCGTCCTTGGCGTCGGCCAGGTTCAGGTCGTCGCTCTTGATGTTGGCGTTCAGGTGCCGGTAATAGAGGTATCCGGCGCCCGCGCCGCCCAGTATCACCAGCGACAGCACCGTCGCCGACCAGCGCAGCACGCGCCGTCTGCGCCGTCTGCGGTCCGCGCCCCGGCCGGCTCCGCCTCCGTCGCCCCCCGCGCCGGAACCGCCGGCACCACCGCCGCGCCCGTCCTCGGGCGCCTCCTGGTCCGCCGCCGTCGTGGACATCGCGTCCCCGACGTCGGGGACCTCCCCCCGCACAATGCTCCGCGCCACTTCCCCTGCCCCTCCCCGCCCTGCGCCTGACACGGGCCCGTCCCGCGTCAAGTCAGACGCTCGACGGGCCCGCAGGGTTACCTATTTGGCGATTACTTGGCGCACTCGACCTTGTCCGCCGTGGACTTCTGCACCGTGTCCGGCACCTTCGTCGGCGTCGTGAGCGAGACACCGGCGCCCTTGAAGTCCTTGCCCAGCGTCAGCGTCATCGTCGGCAGGCCCTGGGCGTTCTCGACGCTCTCGCCCGGCTTCAGCGCGGTTCCGGGCAGCCCCATGACGGCGGCGAGCTTGCGGGCCTGGGCGGCCTGGTCGGGCGCGTACTCGAGTGTCGTCTTGCTGAGCTCGGCGGGCGCGTTGCCCGCGTTCTCGGACTTCGTCACGCCCTCATCATTCTGCAGCCAGTTGAGAGTCTCCTGTGCGCTGCCGGCGGGGGCCCCGCCGTTCATGACCCGTACCCGCACCTCGGAGGCGGCGGACTGGGTGCCCTTGAGGCGGGCCGCCGCGGCCGCGGCCGCCGCGTCCTTCGAGGCCTGCGCCTGCTCCTTCACCTCGGTGAAGGAGACGTCGTCCTTGATCATCTGGAAGACGGTGGGTGCCGTCGCCTCGTTGAGGACGACCGTGGACTTGACCTTCTCCGCCGGGTTGTCGACCACCGGAACGGTGGTGAAGGTCAGGTTCTTGACGTTGAGCTTGCCCAGCTCCAGCCCCAGGTCCTTCAGCTTGCCGATGCTGTCGAGCTGGGAGTCGACGGTCAGCGCCTTGGTGCCCGCCTCTGCCAGCTTGATCATCTTGCTGGGGCTGGTGAGCGTGTCGTTCGACTTCAGCTTGCGCATCAGCGAGCTGAGGAACTGCTGCTGGATCGCGATCCGGCTCAGGTCGCCGCCGAAGCCCACCGAGTGCCGGGTGCGCACGAACGCCAGCGCCTGCTCGCCCTCGATGGTGTGCGTGCCCTTGGACAGCTTCAGGTGCGAGTCCGGGTCGTCGATGTCCTTGGCCAGGCACACCTCCACCCCGCCGACCGCGGACGTCAGCGTCTTGACCGCGTTGAAGTCGGCGACCATGAAGTTGTCCGGGGTGACCCCGGTCAGCTCCGTCACCGTGCGCATGGTGCAGCTGGGCGTACGGCCGTCCTGGCCGAGGCTGGTGTTGAAGCGGACGTTCTCCGAGCCCGGGATGACCTTCTTGGAACCGTCCTCCTGCGTGGTCTCGCAGTCCGGGATGTCCACGATCAGGTCGCGCGGGATGCTCAGCGCGGTCGCGTTCGTGCGGTCCTTGGAGACGTGCAGCAGGATCGTGGTGTCGGCGTGGCCGGGGCTGCCGGCGTCGCCGTAGCCCTTGTTGCCCGCGCCGGTGCGCTTGTCGGTGCCGATCAGCAGGAGGTTGATCGCCTTGTCCTTGCTGAAGCCGCCGGTGCTCGCGCCGTCGTCGGAGACGGACGTGATGTTGTCGTTGAGGTGCTCCAGGTAGAGGTAGGCCGCACCGGCCGTGCCCAGCAGGACGAAGGCCATGGTCCCGCCGGTCCACAGCAGGATCTTCTTCGTCTTCGCCTTCTTCTTCACCGGCCGGCGCCCGCGCCGCCCGGGCGGCGGCTCCTCCGGAGCGCTCCGGCGCCGGCGCGGTCCCGGCACCTCCGGGGTCCGCCGCTCCGGCGCCTTCGTACGGTCGCGGACCGGTTCCGAGGCCTTCGCGGCCCCCGTGGAACGGGAGCCGCCCCTACGCGGTCCGGGGACCGCCGACTGCGGTGCGGAAGGGGTCAGTCGCAGTTCGTATTCGCCGGTGTCCGGATTGAGCACCCACTGGTCTGCGGGGTCGATGTTGTCCGCCCGCCCACGGCCTTGCGCGTCCACGGTTGTCCGAATCCTCCGTCGGGGCCACGCGGCGCCTTTCCCCCTCATAGGCGCTCGGGTCGTCTCGGTCACTCAGTAACTCAGTGCACGACCCCAGGACGGACCTCGCGGCCGGGTGCACCGGATCGCTCACACTATCCGCCCGGTTCGGCATCGAGCGACGACGGTGACAAATTCCACGTCCCTACAACCGGGCAATCCGTGTCATTTCCTTGGAGTGGAGTTCGTCGGGGGGTTCTCACTTGGCAAGCGCTTTACCCGCGGCGGCCGACCAGCCGCACCTCGGGTGCTTACGTGCAGCTGTCCTCCGCGGCCGTGTTCCCGCGGAAAACGGGCGGCGACGGGGTCGGCGATCCGTACGCGCCGTAGCCGGACGACTGCGCAGAGCCCGAATTCGGGGACGCCGTCCGCGAGACATTCACGGGTGCGTCCTTGCGCAGGAGTTCGAAGAGTTTCTCCGCCTCGGGCTCCACGAGCTGGTCGCGATTCGCGTTGTAGATGTAGGACTCCCGGGGGACGGTCAGGAACTGCACGCGTTCGGTGGGAATGTCGCGCAGGCCGCGCACGAGTTGGTACAGCCCGCGCAGACTCGCCAGATCCGGGTCGGTGGTGAGGGAGGACGTGGCGGCGTCCAGAACGGGATAGAGCTTCACCGGATTCAGCAGGACGTCGTTGCTCTGCACCTTGTTGACGAGCGCACCGAGGAAGCGCTGCTGCCGCTCCATGCGGTCGGTGTCGCTGCCGTTGCCCAGGGACTTGCGCACGCGGACGTACCCGAGGGCCTGCTCGCCGTCGAGGGTCACCCGCCCCGCGGGTAGCCGCAGCCTGGCGTCCTTGTCGCGTATGGGTTCCTTCAGGCACACCTCGACCCCGTCGACGGCGTCGACCATCTCCTTGAACCCGCTGAAGTCGACGACGACGTGGTGGTCGATCCGGATCCCGGTCAATTTCTCCACCGTGCGGATGGTGCAGGCCGAGCCGCCCGTCTGGAAGGCGTAGTTGAACATCGCGAACATCGGCTCGGTCTGCTTCCCGCCCGGCCGCCGGCAACTGGGTACGTCCACCATGAGGTCGCGGGGCAGCGAGACGGCGGTGGCGCTGCGCCGCCCGGCGGCCAGGTGCAGCAGGATCGTCGTGTCCGACCGCTCGGTCCCCGAGTCCCGCCCGTACTTGCGGTTGCCGTCACCCGAACGCGAGTCCGAGCCGATCAGCAGGATGTTCCGCGCACCCTTCACCAGCGCGGTCGGCCGCTCCTTCGCATACCGCGCGAGCTCCGCGGCGGCGGCCTCGTCGGGCGTGATGTTCCCGTCGAGCTTCATGTACACCATCCACCCCGCCACCCCGGTCCCCACGAGGAGCGCGGCGACCGCCCCCGCACCGCCCCGCACCCACCGCCGCCGGCGCCGTCGCGCGAGGCCCGCCCCCTGAGCGGTGGCCCCCGCCCCCGGCCCGAGGGGCCCGGACATGCCTGCGGTACTCCTCACGCCGAAATCCACCCCTCCGGCTCGCCGTACGAACGTGTCGTCCTGCCAACGTCTCGTGCTGCTCCTACGACGATGGCGCGGGCGGGGTGGGGGCGCGGGCGGGGGTGGGCCGAACGGGTGATGCGGTGGGGACGCGGTAGGGCGGGGCGGGGCTGCCGGGGCCCCGGCGTCCGCCCTACCGGGGACGCCGCGGGTCTGCTCGGCGCTCAGCGGGCTCGGCCCGCGGCCTGCTCGGCCTGCGGCGGGCTCGGCCTGCGGCCTGCTCGGCCTGCGGCGGGCTCGGCCCGCGGTCCGGTCGGCCCGCGTCCTGCGCGGCCCTCGGTGGGCTCGGCCCGCGTCCTGCGCGGCCCTCGGCGGGATTGGCGTGCGCGGCCCTCGGCGGGATCGGTCTGGTCGGCCCTCGGCGGGATCTGTCTGGTCGGTCCTCAGCGGGCTCGGCCCGCGGCCTGCTTGGCGTTCAGTGGGCTCGGCCTGCTCGGCCTGCGATCGGCTCGGCCCGAGGTGCGCTCGGCGCAGGTCCGCTTGACCTGAGGCTGGGCCCGGGCCTGCCCGTCGAGGGCCCGCCATGGACGCGTCCCATCCGTCGAGGGCCCGCCATGGACGTCCCGTTCGTCGAGGGCCCGCCATGGACACCTCGTCCGTCGGCGGGCCGGGCCCGGTGGCCTCCGTGGCGCGGGCCCGGCCCGCCGGGTCGCCTAACGAGCCGTGGCCGTCACACGTTCGCTCTCGATGCGCTTGCTCACCGTCTCCTCGGTCGCCTGGTCCAGGTTCCGGCACAGGACCACGGAGCCCCCGCTGGCCAGCGGTGCGTACAGGCCGGCGCTGAGGCCCTCCCAGGTGTCGTACGGCAGGCCCGACAGCAGGCGGGAGCCGGGGCCCGTGAGGCCGAGGTCCGCCGCTTCGGCGCGGGCGCGCTCCACGATCTCCGCGCCCGTGTACTCCGCACCGGCCACGATGAGCGCGGGCGCCTCCGGGTCGACCGGCGCGTACGCGACGAAGCGGTCGCCGTGGCTCGGGACGTCGACGGCGTAGTCGGCGTACCCCTCCGGGGGCGCCGGGACGAACCGCCGGCCGAGCGGCGCGAGGGAGAGCGCGTACCGCTCGCCGCGGCAGGCGAGCCCCGCCTCGAACCGGCCGGGCCCGGCCACGACGTGGTCCGCGCGCGCGGGATCCCCGGCCACGTCGGCGACGACGCCGACCGACGAACAGGCCAGCAGCCACACCGCCGTCTGCCAGTGCGCGGGCAGCAGCAGCGCGACCCGGTCGCCGGGCTCGGCGGAGAGGCCGTCCTGGAGGAGGTTCGCGGTCTTGGCCACCCAATTGGCGAAGGTGGCCACGGACAGTTCGACCCGCTCGCCGGTGGCGTCGTCGTAGAAGGTCACCAGCGGGCGCGCGGGATCCGCGGCGAGCGCGGAACGCAGCAGGTCGGCAGGGGTGCGATCAGTGGCGTTCACCCGCGCAAGCGTACGCGCCGCAGGTGCCGAACTCGTGCTGCCGGGCCACCGGTTCGGCGGAACGAGTTCGACGGCCCGTCAATTCCTCGATGTGCGGATGAGTACGGGTATGTCCACGATCAGTGGCATGCGTGGATTGCTTGCTACCTCGATCGGCGTCACCTGCGCGGCGGCCCTCGCCCTTCCGCTGACGCCACCCGCCACCGCGGTGACGGCGCGACCGGCGCCGTCCACGGAGACGGCGACCGCCGGCGTCCGGGCGACCAGCCCCGCCGCCCCGCTCCCCGGCAGCACACAGTCGCTGCCCCTGACCCCCCTCGCCCCCGACCGCTCCCTCGGCGGGGCCCACGGCCTGCCCCGCAGGGACGTACGTCCCTTCTCCCTCGTGGGCGTCGTCTGGAACGACCCCGACGCGGAACTGCACGGCCGTGTCCAGGTCCGCACCCGCGCCACCGGCACCGGCACCTGGTCGGGCTGGCGGGACCTCGAGACCCACAACGCCGACCACGGCGCCGACCCCGACACCTCAGAACGCGCCTCGGCACAGGTCCGCGGCGCCACCGCCCCCCTCTGGGTGGGCGACTCCGACGGCGTGGAGGTCCGCGTCACCCCCGCCGCCGACGTCCGTTCACAGGGCACCGCCCGCGGCCCCCGCACGGCGACGGCCGCCCCGCTCCCCTCGGGCCTGCGCCTGGAGCTCGTCGACCCCGGAAAGCCCGCTCCCAAGGCGGGCGCCGCCGGCCACGCTCCCGCCGGCCACGCTCCCGCCGGCCCGCTCGGCGGCCGCGCCGCAACCGCCCTCGGCCCGGTGACCGCCCCGGTTGCGGCATCTGACACTCGCTCGGTGTCTGACCCCGGTTCGGTGACCGCCCCCGGTTCGGTGACCGCCCCCGTTCCGGTGGACGCCAGAGACGCGGTGGCCGCGAAGACCTCGCAGGCGACCGCCGCCTCCGCCGCCAACCAGGACGTCGCCCCACTCGGCGCCACACAGATCCCCGCACTCGACCGTTCGGCCACCGAACGCGAGCTCGTGACCCTGCGCGGCACCGACCTGACGGACGCTCAGCGCGCGAAGCCGTACATCGGCCCCCGCCCGGGCATCGTCACGCGCCGCGGCTGGGGCGCCGACGAGAACCTCAGGGAGTCCGGCTTCCGCTACACGACGAAGGTCAAGGCGGCCTTCGTGCACCACACCGCGTCGGGCAACAACTACACGTGCTCCCAGGCGCCCTCCGTCATCCGCGGTATCTACCGCTACCACGTCAGGAGCATGGGCTGGAGGGACATCGGCTACAACTTCCTCGTCGACAAGTGCGGCAACATCTACGAGGGCCGCGCCGGGGGAGTGACCAAGCCGGTCCTGGGCGCCCACACCCTCGGGTTCAACTCCAACAGCATGGGGATCGCGGTCATCGGCACGTTCACCTCCACCAAGCCGTCCGCGTCCGCGGTGACGGCCGTCGCCCGTCTGACGGCCTGGAAGTTGGGTCTGTTCGGGGCCAATCCGCGCGGAAAGACATACCTGAAGTCCGGGGGTGGCAATCTCTACGCAAAAGGTAAGAACGTACGACTGAACGTGATCTCCGGCCACCGGGACGGCTTCGCCACGGAATGCCCAGGACGGCACCTCTACGGCAAGCTCGGCTCGGCCCGGTCGTCGGCGGCCCGCTACCAGGGTCGTTGAGGCGGCGGGCCAGGGACGCCCGGGGCCTGGGGAGGCCCCGGCGAACCCTGGAGGAGCGGAGTCACGTCCAGTGGGGGGCACATTCCACAGCCGTCGGGGGGACAGCGCATGGAACACCGCGTGCAACACCGCACGGCCATCGAAATTGCCACGCAACGGTCTGCATACACTGGCCGGCCGAAAGACAGTTCGGCCGGTCCCGGCAGGAAGCAGAGACGAAGGTGACAGAAGCGATCCTCCTGGTCGGCGGCAAGGGCACCCGGCTGCGCCCGCTCACGGTGCACACGCCCAAGCCCATGGTCAGGGCGGCAGGCGTGCCGTTCCTGACGCACCAGCTGGCGCGGGCGAGAGCGGCAGGCGTGGACCACATCGTCCTCGCGACGAGCTATCTCGCGGAGGTCTTCGAACCGTACTTCGGCGACGGCTCGTCGCTGGGCCTCCACATCGAGTACGTCACGGAGGAGGAGCCCCTCGGCACGGGCGGCGCCATCCGCAACGTCGCGTCCCGCCTGCACTCGGGCCCCGACGACCCGGTCCTCGTCTTCAACGGTGACATCCTCACGGGCCTCGACATCGGCAGGCTGGTCGCCACCCACGAGGAGACGTCCGCGGACGTCTCCCTCCACCTGACCAAGGTGACCGACCCACGCGCCTACGGCCTGGTTCCCACGGACGACACGGGCAAGGTCCTGGCCTTCCTGGAGAAGCCGCAGACTCCCGAGGAGATCGTCACCGACCAGATCAACGCGGGCGCCTACGTCTTCCGCCGCTCGGTCATCGACACGATCCCCCTGGGCCGCCCGGTCTCGGTGGAACGGGAGACCTTCCCCGACCTGCTGTCGGCGGGAGCGCACCTGCAGGGCATGGTCGACTCGACGTACTGGCTGGACCTCGGTACCCCGGCGGCCTTCGTCCGGGGCTCCGCGGACCTGGTCCTCGGCCGGGCCCCGTCCCCCGCGGTCCCCGGCCGCTGCGGCGACCGCCTGATCCTCCCGACGGCCACCGTCGCCCCCGACGCGAAGCTGACGGGCGGCACGGTGGTGGGCGAGGGGGCGTTCGTCGCGGAGGGCGCGCGCGTCTTCGGCTCCACGATCCTGCCGGGCGCGGTGATCGAGCCGGGCGCGGTCATCACCGACTCGCTCATCGGCACCCGCGCCCGCGTCGGCGAACGCTCCGTCCTCACCGGCACGGTCATCGGCGACGGCGCGGTCGTCGGCCCCGACAACGAACTCCGCGAGGGCGCCCGGGTGTGGTGCGACGTCCGCATCCCGGCGGGGGCGGTGCGGTTCTCCTCCGACCAGTAGCGTCCGCCACCGAGGACGACACAGAACGCCGGCCGGGCTGATGAAGCCCGGCCGGCGTTCGAGGACGAGGACGGGGTTTTCACCTGTCTCGGTCGGTCAGGAGCGCGGGGCTGCGGGAGCGGAACAACCCCATGGCGACCCCGACGCCCCTCACAGCCGCCCGATGTCCCCCACCGGCATCCGCGGCGCGCGCCGCGGCGGCACCTGCCCGCTCAGCAGGATCAGCCGAGCCGCCCGGTGCCGCTGCCCGGCATACGGCTCCAGCAACGACAACATCGCGGCGTCGTCCGCCGTCCGGTCCCCGGCCAGCGCCCACCCCACGATCCCCGGCAGGTGCAGATCGCCCACGGTCACCGCGTCCGCCGCCCCGTGACTGCGCTGCACCGTCTCCGCCGACGTCCACGGCCCGATCCCCGGCACGATCTCCAACCGCGCCTGCGCGGCCTCCGGCGACATGCCCACCGCCTCCTCGAGCCGCCGCGCCACCCGCACCGCCCGCAGAATCGTCGACGCCCGCTTGTTGTCGACCCCGGCCCGATGCCACTCCCAGGACGGAATGAGCGCCCATGTCCGAGGAGCCGGCATCACCCACAACCGCCCGCCCGCCGCGGGCCCCGGCGCCGGTTCCCCGAACTTCCGCACCAGCAGCCGCCACGCCCGGTACGCCTCGACGGTCGTGACCTTCTGCTCCAGGACCGACGGGATCAACGACTCCAGCACCAGCCCGGTCCGCGTCAACCGCAACCCGGGCCTGCGGTGCCGCGCCATCGCCACCACCCGGTGCCGCGGCACGAAGGCCGCCGGATCGTCCGAGGCCCCGAGCATCTCCGGCAGCTGCTCCAACAGCCACTCCGCGCCGGGCCCCCAGGCCTCACCGCGCACCGCGCCACGCCCGGACGCCACGGAGACCCGCAGCGTCCCGGGCCCGACGGGCGTCAGACTGGCCCGCCACACCGAGCCGTCGGGCAGGGCACAGAAGGTGGGATCCCCGGGCCCCCGTCTGAGCGGCCCCAGCACGAGCCCCAGATCGAGCGGCCCCTCCGGCACCCACGTCCGCACGCGCCCCGCCGCCGGACCGGCCTGCCGCGGCACCCCCGCGGGCACGCCTACATGGCCCCCGCGCACGGTAGTACGCGTGGGCCGCGGAGCGAATCGTCCAGACACGGATGAGCTCCCGGGAAGGTTGGGGGAGAAGCGCGGGAGAAGACAAGCGGGAGAAGAGAAGAAGACGGATGAGGAGAGGTACGACCAGCACCCTATGACGAGGATGCCGGGGACCAATGAGGGTAGGCCCCCGGGGCAGGTCCACGCGCGCGTCTCACCGCACTTCCACGAACGCCCCCGCATCCCGCTCCGGCCGGACCTTCGGTTCCTCCGCCGGGTGCCCGACCGCGACCGCCCCCATCGGATCCCAGTCCCGCGGCAGCTCCAGCACCTCCCGCACCACGTCACGGCAGAACATCGTGGAGGACACCCAGGCCGAGCCCAGCCGCTCCCCGGCCAGCGCGACCAGGAAGTTCTGCACCCCGGCGCCGGTGGCGACCACGAACATCTCCCGCTCGGCCCCGTCACGGCGCGGGTCCCCGTACGTGTGGGACCCGTCCATCACGAGACACGGAACCACCAGGTAGGGCGCGTTCCGCAGGACGTCCCCGCGCCGCACCCGCTTGGCGATGGACTCCTCGCTCTTGCCGTCCCGCCGCAGGTCCGCGATCCAGGCGTCCCGCATGGCGTCCAGCAGACGGACCCGCGACTCCCGCGACTCCAGCAGCACGAAGCGCCACGGCGTGGTGTGGTGCGGAGCCGGCGCCGTGACGGCCGCGGCGACGGCCCGGCGTACCGCACCCGGGTCCACGGGCTCGTCCGTGAAGGACCGCACGGTGCGCCGCTGGGTGACCGCCAGCCGGACCGCCTCGGACGTACCGAGCCGGAACATGTCGTCGCGGGCGCCGCGCACCATGGCCCGGGCGCCCTCCCCGTCGCTGTCGGCGACCACGTGCGGCAGCCCGCGGACCACGGCGACGGGCAGCCCGGCGGCCTTGCCCTTCACCAGGTCGCCCGCGGCGGCCAACTCGTCGGCGGTCGCGACGACGGTGGCGCCGAGCGGGTTGCCGTGGGCGTCCGTGCCCCCGCGCAGATCGTCGAGCACGCGGACGCCGGCGGCTCCGATCGCCACGTCCGTGAGCCCCGCGCGCCAGGGCCGGCCGAAGGTGTCGGTGACGACGACGCCCACGTCGACGCCGAGGGCGTCGCGCAGGCCGTCGCGGATCGCGCGCGCGGACGCGTCCGGGTCCTCCGGCAGCAGCAGCACCGTCCCGGCGGGTGTGTTGGACGCGTCGACCCCGGCGGCCGCCATCACCAGACCCTGCCGGTTCTCGACGATCCGCAGCGTCCCGCGCCGGGCCACGACCCGGACGGTCTCGGCGTCGATCGCGGCCTCCCGGTCGCCCGCGCGGACGACGCGGCCCTCCGCCTTGGACACGATCTTCGAGGTGACCAGCAGCACGTCCCCGTCGGCGAGCCCCGGCTCGGCCGCGGCGATCAGCTTGGCGAGGTCGTCCCCGGCCTGCACCTCGGGCAGACCCGGCACGGCCCAGACCCGGTAGCCGTTCTCGCGCGCGTCGCTCATGCCCCGCGCACCTCCTCCGCCAGCGCCAGCGCCTCCCGGGCCATCCGCGCGGCCGCGTCGACGTCGGTCATCATCAGCGGCACGGCCCGGCAGCGGATCCCGGCGGCCTCGACCCGCTCCACCACGCCCGCGTCCACGGTGTCCACGAGCCAGCCGTCGAGCAGCCCCGAGCCGTAGTGCTCGGCGACCGCCGCGGCCGTCGACTCCACGCCGACCGCCGCGAGCACCTTGTCCGCCATGCCCCGCACGGGTGCGTCCCCCACGATGGGCGACAGCCCCACCACCGGCACCCCGGCGTCGGCGATCGCCTCCCGGATGCCGGGCACGGCGAGGATCGTGCCGACGGAGACGACCGGGTTCGACGGAGGGAAGAGGATGACGTCCGCCTGGGCGATCGCCTCCAGCACACCCGGCGCCGGCTTGGCCTGCTCCGCGCCGACCGGGACGATCGCCTCGGCCGGTACCGACGCCCGCAGGCGGACCCAGTACTCCTGGAAGTGGACGGCCTTGCGCTCGCCGTCGACCACCACCGCGACATGCGTCTCGACGCGGTCGTCGGTCATCGGGATCAGCCGAACGCCCGGCTTCCACCGGTCGCACAGCGCCTCGGTCACCGCGCTCAGCGGATACCCGGCTCCGATCATCTGCGTCCGCACGATGTGGGTGGCGAAATCCCGGTCGCCCAGCCCGAACCACTCGGGCCCGACGCCGTACGCCGCGAGCTCCTCCTTCAGGTGGAAGGTCTCGTCGGACCGCCCCCAGCCCTGCTCCTCGTTGATACCGCCGCCGAGCGTGTACATCACCGTGTCGAGGTCCGGGCAGACCTTCAGCCCGAAGAGGTGGATGTCGTCCCCGGTGTTGCCGATGACCGTGATGTCGGCGTCCGGCACGGCCCGCTTGAGACCGCGCAGGAACCGGGCACCACCGATGCCGCCTGCCAGAACCACAATGCGCATTGCACCAGTGTGTCAGCCGCCGGGCAGGGGCGTTGAGGGACGGTGGCAGGCGACGGGCGGGCGGTCCGGCAGGTTGCCACAGCACCTCTTGCGCCGGTCGTTGTGAGGCGGTCACGCGTGTACGGCGACCCGTAGCGCCGGTCGCCGTGGAGGCGGCACGGGGTGTACGGCGACCCGTAGCGCGCGTCGCCGTCAGGCGGTCACGGCCCGCGGCTCGGCACGCCCCTCGCAGTGGGGGGCGGTGTGCATCGGCATCTCGGTCAGGCCGGGGAAGTAGACGTGCAGGCTGACCGCCGGCTCCAGCGCGTCGTTGACGACCTCGTGCGCGTAGCCCGGCGCGAAGACGCGCTGCGCCCCCGCCCCCAACCCGCGCGTGCCCCGCTCGGTCCGCTCGGTGAGCGTGCCCTCCAGGACGGTCAGCACACCGGAGGAACGGCCGTGGTCGTGCAGCCCGCTGCCCTGCCCGGGCACCCAGGACAGCAGCCACACCTCGTAGCCGGGGCCGGTGCGCAGCCGGTGGTACCAGCGGGTCGTCGCGTCGTAGCGGACGAGGTGCTCCCACTGGGAGCGGTCGGCGGCGAGGGAGCGGGCCAGGCCGACGAACTCGGCGACGGTGGCCGGGTGCTCGCGCGGAGCCTGGAGGAGGTGCGGGACTTCGAGGATGTCGCCGGCGATCTGGAGGTCGCTGTCGCTGTTCATGGGTGCGGTGGTTCCTCGGCGGAAGAGGGTGCGGGGGGCTGGGTGTCGCGTGCCGTCCGCCCGGTCAGGGGGCGACAGGGGTGCCCGGGTCCGGGCGCGGGAACAAGCAGCCGAGTCGCGGGGGACTCAGGGATCAGCCGGAGCGCGTCGGGCTCAACAGCTGGAACAGCAACAACAGCTACAGCGAGCGCGGGCAGCACCGTGGGACCCGGCGGTGCGGGTCGAGGTGAGTGCCAAGTTCGCGAGCATGCCCACAAGGACAGCGGTTCACACCTTCTGTGTCAACTCGGTGGCCGGTATGTGGGACGGGTTCACCTCTTCCGGTTCATCTGCGCGATGAAAGGTTTGTGCACGCACTCACCGGGACACATGGCGCACATGCCGGGCGCGCAAGGCCCGTTGCGATCCCGTGATCCGACTGTGATCCGGTTCGCTTCCGCGCGCGTGTCGGAACGGGATCGAACTCCTGGGCGTCCTTTCCCGTACAAGCGTTGTGCGGGGACGAGGCCCTCCGGGGCTCCCTCTGCGTGTCGAGGTTTATGGCGATTTGAACACTTACCGCACGGCCTTGGTTCCGCAGAGTGAATAAGGGGCTCAATAGCAGATCTCGGCTTGACTCGCCCGGAGCAGCACACTTGTAATTTCACTCGTGTCGTTCAGCCGGAATCGGTAACGGCCACGTCACGGGGAACGCGAAAGACAGAGCGAGGGGCGCACATGACCGAGCTGGTGCAGCAACTGCTGGTCGACGACGCGGGCGAGGAACTCGGCTGGCAGGAGCGCGCACTGTGCGCCCAGACCGACCCCGAGTCCTTCTTCCCCGAGAAGGGCGGCTCCACCCGCGAGGCCAAGAAGGTCTGCCTCGCGTGCGAGGTCCGCTCGGAGTGCCTGGAGTACGCCCTCGCCAACGACGAGCGCTTCGGCATCTGGGGCGGCCTGTCCGAACGGGAGCGCCGCCGACTGAAGAAGGCGGCCGTCTGAGAGACCGACCGCGAAGACGGCCGAAAACCGCCCGTACACATCCGCAACACGTCCGCCGGACGTTGCGAAAGGCCCGTCGCAGGTGGCTTGTCCACAGGCGGCGGGCCGTCTTCATGCCCAGCCGATAGTGTGGTCGCTCGTCCGAGACGCCCCGCCGCCCCCACACGGCACTGGCGTCCACCGCAGTCCATCGAACCGGGGCCCGTACCTCGATGACCGTGCACAGCCACACGGCAGCCCACGACAGTGCTGCCACGCCTGAGTTCCCGCGTCACGTCGTGACCGCGGTCCTCGTCTCCCACGACGGCGCCCGCTGGCTGCCCGACGCGCTCGCCGGGCTGCTCGGCCAGGAGCGCCCCGTCCAGTCCGTCGTGGCCGCCGACACCGGCAGCGCGGACGACTCCGCACAGCTCGTCGCCGACGCCATCGGCGCCGACCGCGTCCTGCACCTCGCCCGGCGGACGGGTTTCGGCCAGGCCGTCGAGGAGGCCAACCGCACGGCGCCGGTCCTCACTCCCGAGGAACTGCCATACCTGAAGCGCCCCAGCGGCTGGGACCCCGTCACCCGCACCTGGCGTGACGACGCCTACGACCTGCCCGAGCTGCCGCACGGCGAGCCCGTCCAGTGGCTGTGGCTGCTGCACGACGACTGCGCCCCCGCCCCCGACGCCCTGGCCGAACTGCTGCGCGTCGTCGACAACGAACACGAGCTCGGCCGCGACGACGTGGCCGTCGTCGGCCCCAAGCTCCGCGGCTGGTACGACCGCCGCCAGCTCCTCGAGGTCGGCGTCACCATCGCGCACTCCGGCCGCCGTTGGACCGGTCTCGACCGGCGCGAGCAGGACCAGGGCCAGCACGACCACATCCGCCCCGTGCTGTCCGTGTCCACCGCCGGCATGCTCGTCCGCCGCGACGTCTTCGAGGAACTCGGCGGCTTCGACCGGCGCCTCCCCCTCATGCGCGACGACGTCGACCTGTGCTGGCGCGCGCACGCCGCCGGCCACCGCGTCCTCGTCGCCCCCGACGCCGTCGTACGACACGCCGAAGCCGCCTCCCGGGAGCGGCGCACGGTCGACTGCGCGGGCCGCACCACGGCCTCCCCCCACAAGGTCGACAAGGCGGGCGCCGTCTACACCCTCCTCGTCAACAGCCGTACGGCGCTGCTGCCCTGGATCCTGGTCCGCCTGGTCGTCGGCACGCTCCTGCGGACCCTCGCCTACCTCGTCGGCAAGGTGCCCGGACAGGCGGTCGACGAGGTCCGCGGCCTGCTCGGCACCCTGCTGCGGCCCGAGCGGATCGTCGCCGGACGGCGCAGCCGCGGAAAACCTAAGGTCGACAAGGACGAACTCAGGCCGCTGTTCCCGCCGCCCGGCGCGACCGTGCGGGCCACCGTCGAGCAGGTCGCCGGCAACTTCCTCGGTGCCTCCGACGCCGAGACCACCACGGGCGCCGGCCGGCACGGCGGCGGCATCGAATCCGGTCCCGGCGGCGACGACGCCGACTTCCTGGAGATCGAGCAGTTCGCCCGCCTCAAGCGCATCGCGCGCAAGCCCGGCCCGGTGCTCTTCCTGGTGCTGCTGCTCGTCTCCCTGGTCGCCTGCCGCAACCTCCTGGGCGGCGGCGCGCTCGCGGGCGGCGCCCTGCTGCCCGCCCCGGCCGACGCCTCCGACCTGTGGTCGCGCTATCTCGACGCCTGGCACCCGGTGGGCGCCGGCGGCACTTCGTCCGCCCCGCCCTACCTCGCGATCGTCGCGCTGCTGGCCTCGCTGCTGTTCGGCTCGACCGGCCTCGCCGTCACCGTCCTGCTCGTCTGCTCGGTGCCGCTGGCCGGCCTCACCGCCTACTTCGCCTCCCGGCCCCTGGTGGAGTCCCGCCTCCTGCGCGCGTGGGGCGCGATCGTCTACGCCTTCCTCCCCGCCGCCACCGGCGCCCTCGCCGGCGGCCGCATCGGCACCGCCGTCCTGGCCGTCGTGCTGCCGCTCATCGCGCGCGCGGGCGTCGCCGCGAGCGGCCTGGCCCACTCCTCCGGAGCGCGCGGCAGCTGGCGGGCCACCTGGGCGTACGCGCTGCTGCTGACCGTCACCACCGCGTTCACGCCGATCGTCTGGCCGGTCGCCCTGGTGCTCGGCCTCGCCGTCCTCGCCGTGCGCCGCACCGACATCACCGCCTACGGCCTGCGCTTCCTGGCCCAGCTCGGCACGCCCCTGCTGCTCCTCGCGCCGTGGTCGCTGACGCTGCTGCCGCTCGGCTTCTTCACCGAGGCCGGCCTGGAGTACGGCCCGTCGACGGCCTCCGCGACCGACCTGCTCGGCGCGAGCCCCGGCGGACCCGGCACGGTCAGCGGACTGATGCTCATCGGCGTCGTCCTGGCCGCGCTGGCCGCCCTGTTGCGCGCGGAGCGCCAGGCCGGCATCTGGACGGCCTGGGCGGTCGCCCTGGTGGGACTGGTCTTCGCCGTCCTGTCCAACAGCTCCACCTGGGCCGGCCCCGCCACCCTCGTCTACGGCATCGCCCTGCTCGCCGCCGCCGTCATGGGCGCCGAGGGAGCCCGCGCGCGGGTCGCCGAGCAGAGCTTCGGCTGGCGCCAGCCGGTCGCCGCCCTCGTCGCCCTCGCCGCCGCCGTCGGCCCGCTGCTCGTCGCCGCGGGCTGGATGATCGGCGGCGCCGACGGCCCGCTGGAGCGCCGCGACCCCGTCCAGGTGCCCGCGTTCGTCGCCGAGGAGGCCGGCACCCGCGACCAGGCCCGCACCCTGGTCCTCGACAGCGACTCCGCCGCCCACGTCGGCTACATGCTGGTGCGCGGCTCCGGCGCCCGCCTCGGCGACGCCGAACTCGCCGCCGCCGACGGCGACAACGCCACGCTCGACAAGGTCGTCGCCAACCTGGTCGCCGGCTCCGGCGCCGACCAGGCCGACCAACTGGGCAAGTTCGCCGTGCGCTACGTCCTCGTCCACAAGGGCGCGCCCCGCGAGGTCACCCGCGTCCTCGACGCCACGCCCGGCCTGTCCCGCCTCAGCCAGCAGGACGGCAGCGCCCTGTGGCGGGTGGACCAGGAGGTCGCCCGCGCCGCGATCGTCGCCGCGTCCGGCAAGGGCGCGCCGACGCCCGTCGCCGCGGGCCCCGTCGACGTCCACACCACGCTCCCGGACGGCTCCGACGGCCGGATCCTGCGGCTGGCCGACGCCGCCGCCGACGGCTGGACCGCCACCCTGGACGGCGAGCCGCTCACCCGCACCACCGTCGACGGCTGGGCCCAGGGCTTCGAACTCCCCGCCTCCGGCGGCCGGCTGGACGTCACCTACGACGATCCGTTCACCCACACCGCCTGGCTGTGGGCCCAGGGCTTCCTCGCCCTGGTGCTCGTCGTCCTCGCCCTGCCCGGCCGGCGCCGCGACGTCGACGACGACCTCCCCGAGGAGCAGGTCCTGCCCGCGCAGGCCACCGAGGGCGAGGGCCGCCGCGCCCGCCGCCTGCGCGCCCAGGCCGAGACCGAGGAAGCCGCCCAGGACGAGGACGTCCCGTCCCCTCCCCAGGAGGAGACCCCGGTCGCGATCCCGCAACAGCAGTCCCATGCCGGGTGGGAGACGCCGAGCTACGCGGGCGCCGAATACGGCGCCTACGGCAACGAGCAGTACCAGGGCACCCCGCAGCAGTACCCGGCCGGCGGCTACGACCAGGCCTACGACCCCTACCGGGCGGGCCAGTACGACCCGTACGCCTACGACGGCCGGACCCAGGGCGCGTACGACCCGAACCAGCAGCCGGGCTACGACCCGTCGTCGTACGGCCAGGGCGGCTACGACCCCTCCTACGACCCGGCACAGCACCCCCACGGCACCGGCAGTGAGCGCCCCGACGGGAGCCAGCAGTGAACCGCACCACCCTGTCCCTGATCGCCGGCACGGCCGCGCTCGCCGCCGTCACCGGCTTCGCCGCGCTCACCGAGCCGGCCGCCCCCGCCACGGACACCGCCAAGGCGGCCAAGGCGGCCGCCGTGCTGCCCGTGGAGCGCACCAGCCTGCTCTGCCCGGCCCCCAGCAGCTCCGACCTCGCGGAGACGACGTACACGTCCTTCACGCCCGTCACCAAGGGAACGGGAAACGACGGCACGGCCGAACTCCAGTCCGCCACCGGCCAGTCCGCCGACGCCGGGAGCGCCGCGGACGACGAGGAGAAGACCGCGGCCAAACCCGTCCTCACCCCCAAGACCCCCGGCACGCCCGTCACCGGGGAGACCTCCGGCGGCGAGGCGCCCGCGCTGGTGGGCACCGCCGAGGGCAGGTTCGCGCCCGGATGGACCCTCCAGGAGACCACCCAGGTCGCCGCGGGCACCGGCCGCGGCCTGCTCGGCGTCACCTGCACCGCGCCCGACACCGAGTTCTGGTTCCCGGGCGTCAGCACGGCGGTCGACCGCACGGACTACGTCCACCTCACCAACCCGGACGACTCAGCCGCCGTCGCCGACATCGAGCTCTACGGCAAGGACGGCGCCGTGGCGACCACGGTGGGGGAGGGCCTCACGATCCCGGCGCACTCCAGCGAGCCGATCCTGCTGTCCACGCTCACCGACGAGAAGCAGGACGACCTCACCGTCCACGTCAACGTGCGCAGCGGGCGGGTCGGCGCCGCCGTCCAGGCCCTGGACGACAAGCTCGGCGGCGACTGGCTGGCCGCGTCCACCGATCCGGCGGGCAGCCTGGTCGTCCCCGGCATCCCCAAGGACGCCACGGCCGTCCGCCTGGTCGCCTTCGCGCCGGACGACGGCGACGCCGACCTGAAGGTCCAACTCGCCTCCGCCTCCGGCCTGATCACCCCCGCCGGGCAGGAGACGCTGCACGTCAAGGCGGGCATGACGACCGCCGTCGACCTCGGCGACATCACACGCGGGGAGCCCGGCTCCCTGGTGCTGACCCCCACCGACCGGTCGGTGCCGGTCGTCGCGGCCGTCCGGGTCGTGCGCGGCAAGGGCGAGAAGCAGGAGTCGGCGTTCATCCCGGCCGCGAGCCCGGTCGGCACGCGGGCGTCCGCCGCGGACAACGGCGCCAAGAACGCCACGCTGTCCCTGACCGCCCCCCAGGGCACCGCCAAGGTGAAGGTCACCGCCTCCGCCGGCAGCGGGGGAGGAACGGCGGCCTCCCAGACGTACACGATCAAGTCCGGCACCACCCAGGACGTCCAACTCCCCGTCCCCGCCGGCCTTAAGGGCACCTACGCCCTGACCGTGGAACCCCTCACCGACACCCCGGTCTACGCCTCCCGCACCCTGACACAGACGATCGGCGGCGTCCCGGGCTTCACGATCCAGACCCTGCCGGACGACAGGGGAACGGTGGCAGTACCAAAAGCAGAAGAGGACCTGACGGTCCTCCAGAAGTAGAACCACCCCCGCCCACCCGCGGGTCGTCGTGCCGTGAGTGCCGTCCCACCGCCCGCGGCCGGGGCTCGTTCGAGCCGTCCACTCGCGGACGCGGCCGGTTCGCGCCCTCCATCCGCGGGTCGTCGTGCCGTGAGTGCCGTCCCACCGCCCGCGGCCGGGGCTCGTTCGAGCCGTCCACTCGCGGACGCGGCCGGTTCGCGCCCTCCAT
>NZ_JBIUBX010000009.1:0-14256 GCF_044548445.1 Streptomyces sp. NPDC052016 | reverse complement strand
ATCCGCGGGTCGTCGTGCCGTGAGTGCCGTCCTCCCGCGGACGCGGCCCGCTGCAGCCGTCCACCCGCGGACGCGGCCGGTTCGCGCCGTCTCCACCCGCGGCCCGGGGCCCGTTAGAGCCGTCCCCCCGCGGCCCGACGCCCGCTCGAGCCGTCCACCCGCGGTCCGACGCCCGCTCGAGCCGTCCCCCCGCGGGCGGTCGTGCCGCCTGGGGCGGCACGGGTGGGCGCGGCGGCACCCCGCAACGCCGGGCTGCGCGACCGACCCCCAGCACCAGCCCACGGCGACGGTCGGACGAACGCACACCGTCCCGAGCCGGGACTCTCCCGCGCCGAGGTTCGGCGCACACGCGGCGGGCCGGCGCCCTCCGAGCCTCGGCGTCACGTCCGAGCCTCGGTTACCCCCGCCGCACCCGCTCCTCAGTCCTCCCCGCTCCTCAGTCCCCCGCCCCCTCAGTCCTCCCCGTACCGGGGATCCACCGTCTCCGGCGTCAGCCCCAGCAGCTCCGCCACCTGCTCCACGACGACCTCGTGCACCAGCGCGGCCCGCTCGTCCCGCCCCTTCGTGCGGATCTCGACCGGCCGCCGGTAGACGACCACCCGCGCCCGGCGCCCGTCGCGCGCCGCGATCGTCCCGCCCAGGGGCACCGCCTCGTCGTTCCACGGCTCCCCGGCCCCGTCCAGCCGGGGTACCTCCAGGACCAGGAAATCGATCTCGGCGAGCTGCGGCCATCGCCGCTCCAGCCGCTCCACGGAGTCCTGCACCAGATCCGCGAACACGTCGGCACGGCTCGCGGCCAGCGGCACCTGAGGGGGCGCGATCGGTCCCCGCATGCCCCGGCCGTGGCGATCACGGCGACGGGGCCCGGGGCCTGCGGCACGGGGCGGTACGGGGCTGTCCATCACCACCGAAGCGTAGTCCCCGCCGGGATAGGCCGCCCGGCCCCACGCGGCGACCCGGACACCGCCCGACCGCTCCGCACGGCATGTCGCAGGATGACCATTCCAGCCAAGGTTGAGCTCGATTCCGTATCTCTCCGAGACCGGCGAACTCATGGCAATTGGCAGGGTTTGTACCGACCGGTGACCGGCCCCGATGGTCTTCCTCGCCCCGAGGACTGGTGTTCGTGCAGGTCAGCGAGGTATGACTGGAGTGGCCTGTGGGGCGTTTCACAACACGACACGGTGGAGTGACCTGGTGGAGAGTCGTCGCGGCCCGCTCAAGAGTGCGGTACCGTCCAACGTCGTGAGCCCTGTACGTCGCTGTTCGCGAACCGCCTGCGGCCGACCCGCCGTCGCGACGCTGACGTACGTCTACGCCGATTCGACCGCGGTCCTCGGTCCGCTCGCGACCTACGCCGAACCCCACTGCTACGACCTGTGCGCCGAGCATTCCGAGCGCCTCACCGCCCCGCGCGGCTGGGAGGTCGTCCGGCTCCTCGACGGCTCGGCTCCCGCGCGCCCGAGCGGTGACGATCTGGAAGCGCTTGCCAACGCCGTCCGCGAGGCCGCCCGCCCGCAGGAGCGCGCGGCCGGGGCCGGTGGCGGGCACCGTGGGGCGGACCCGATGGAGGTCGCGCGCCGCGGCCATCTCCGGGTGCTGCGCTCGCCGGACAGCTGAACCGCTTCTCCACCCCTGTCGCCCGCCGCCGTGTCGCCCGCCGCCGGTACGGGCGTACTTCCGCCGGGACCGGCGCACACCCATTGACGCGCGTTGGCGTGGACGCGACCATTCCGTCCAGTCGAGAAACGAGAAATCGCTTTCCGCATGGCGGAATCGGGGGCGCCCGTGTACGTCCAGGAACTGCAGCCCGTCGCCGGCTCGCTCGGCCTGTCCGCCCTCGTGGCGGCCCTTCCCCTCGTGATCGTCCTGATCCTCCTCGGCGGCGTCCGCGTGAAGGCCCATCTCGCGGGCCTGACAGGCCTTCTGGCGGCCGTTCTGGTCGCCTACCTCGCCTACGGCATGCCGGTGGGCCAGACGCTCTCCAGCGCCGCCCAGGGTGCCGCGTTCGGTCTCTTCCCCATCCTGTGGATCGTCGTCAACGCCCTGTGGGTGTACCGGATGACCGTCCGCACCCGGCACTTCGACGTCCTGCGCCGCTCCTTCGGGCGGCTCTCCGACGACCCGCGCATCCAGGCCCTGGTCGTCGCCTTCTGCTTCGGCGCCCTGCTGGAGGCGCTCGCCGGTTTCGGCGCCCCGGTCGCCATCTGCTCGGTCATGCTCGTCGCCCTGGGCTTCGACCCGGTCCGCGCGGCCGTGGTCTCCCTCGTCGCCAACACCGCGCCGGTCGCCTTCGGCGCCATGGGCACCCCCGTCGTGACGCTGGCTCAGGTCACCGGCCTGCCCCTGGACACCGTCGCCTCCGTGGTGGGCCGTCAGACCCCGCTGCTCGCCCTCGTGGTGCCGCTCGTGCTCGTCGGCCTGGTCGACGGCCGGCGCGGCCTGCGCGAGACCTGGCTGCCCGCCCTGGTGTGCGGAATCGCCTTCGCCGTCGCCCAGTTCGCCGCCTCCAACTACCTCTCCGCGCAACTGGCCGACATCGGCGCCGCCTTGGCGGGCGCGGGCGCCCTGGTCGCCCTACCGCACGCGCGCGTGCCCGCTCCCGAGGCGGTCCGCGCGTCCGTGCTGACCGGTGCGCGCAGCGAGGAACGGGACGAGCGGGACCCCCGCCGCGAGGTCGCCCGCGCCTACGCCCCCTACGCGCTCATCGTCGCGATCTTCTCCGTCGCGCAGATCCCGGCCGTCAAGGAATGGCTCGCCGGGGCGACCCGGACGTACGACTGGCCGTTCCTCGACGTGGTGGACGCCGACGGCCAGGCGGTCGGCGGCAACGTCTTCACCTGGCCGGTCGTCTCGACGGGCGGCACGCTCGTCCTCCTCGCGGGGGTGGGCACGGCGGCCGTGCTCGGCGTCCACGCGCGCGTGGCGCTCAGGGAATGGCTCGCGACCGTCCACGAGCTGCGCTTCGCGGTGCTCACCGTGACGTCCGTCCTCGCCCTCGCTTATGTCATGAACCTGTCTGGTCAGGCGGCGACGATCGGGCACTTCGTGGCCGCGGCCGGCGCCGGACTCGCCTTCCTCTCACCCGTCCTCGGCTGGTTCGGCGTCGCCGTCTCCGGCTCCGACACCTCCGCCAACGCCCTCTTCGGCGCCCTCCAGGTCACCGCCGCCCGCGAGTCCGGCCTCTCACCCGAACTCCTGGCCGCCGCGAACAGCTCCGGCGGCGTGCTCGGCAAGATGATCTCGCCGCAGAACCTCACCATCGCCTGCGCCGCCGTGGGGCTCGCCGGCCGCGAGGGCGACCTGCTGCGCAAGGTGCTGCCCTGGAGCCTGGGCCTGCTGCTGGTGATGTGCCTGATCGTCGTCGGCCAGAGCTCACCGGTACTGGACTGGATGCTTCCATAGGGCCGTTCTGACCTGAGAAGACGATCCGCGTTACGGCTGCGGGTCGGACACGGCGGACCCACAGCGCACCGCCGGTCGCTCCGGGTAGTTTGTGGTGACTCACAGAACTTTCAGGAAGGTTTGGCCGTGGCTGCTGATCTGTCGCAGATCGTGAAGGCGTACGACGTACGCGGGGTGGTCCCGGACCAGTGGGACGAGTCGCTCGCCGAAATGTTCGGCGCGGCCTTCGCCCAGGTGACCGGCGCCGCGGCGATCGTCGTCGGCCACGACATGCGCCCCTCCTCGCCCGCCCTCTCCCGAGCCTTTGCCCGCGGCGCGGCGGCACGCGGCGTCGACGTCACCGAGATCGGCCTGTGCTCCACGGACCAGCTGTACTACGCCTCGGGCGCGCTGAACCTGCCGGGCGCCATGTTCACCGCCTCGCACAACCCGGCCCGGTACAACGGCATCAAGCTGTGCCGCGCGGGAGCGGCCCCGGTCGGCCAGGACACCGGCCTGACCGAGATCCGTGAACTCGTCGAACGCTGGACCGACACGGCCGCCCCCGAGCCGGCCCCGGCCCCGGGAACGCTCACCCAGGCCGACACGTTGGACGACTACGCCGCACACCTGCGCTCCCTCGTCGACCTGACCTCCGTCCGCCCCCTGAAGGTCGTCGTCGACGCGGGCAACGGCATGGGCGGCCACACCGTCCCCACGGTCTTCGCCGGCCTGCCCCTGACGCTCGTCCCGATGTACTTCGAACTGGACGGCACCTTCCCCAACCACGAGGCCAACCCCCTCGACCCGGCCAACCTCGTCGACCTCCAGAAGCGGGTCCGCGAGGAGGGCGCCGACCTCGGCCTCGCCTTCGACGGCGACGCCGACCGCTGCTTCGTCGTCGACGAACAGGGCGAACCGGTCTCCCCCTCCGCGATCACCGCCCTCGTCGCCGCCCGCGAACTCGCCCGGCACGGCGGCAAGGGCACGATCATCCACAACCTGATCACCTCCTGGACCGTCCCCGAGGTCGTGAAGGAGAACGGCGGCACCCCCGTCCGCACCCGCGTCGGCCACTCCTTCATCAAGGCGGAGATGGCCCGCACCGGCGCCATCTTCGGCGGCGAACACTCCGCCCACTACTACTTCAAGGACTTCTGGAACGCCGACACCGGCATGCTCGCCGCCCTCCACGTCCTCGCGGCCCTCGGCGGCCAGGACGCCCCGCTGTCCTCCCTCGTCGCCCAGTACGACCGCTACACCGGCTCCGGAGAGATCAACTCCACGGTCGACGACCAGACGGCCCGCATCACCGCCATCAAGACCGCGTACGGCAGCCGCGACGACGTCTCCCTCGACGAACTCGACGGACTCACCGTCGCCGCCGCGGACTGGTGGTTCAACGTCCGCCCCTCCAACACCGAGCCCCTCCTGCGCCTGAACGCGGAGGCACGGAACGAGGCGACGATGAGGAAGATCCGCGACGAGGTGCTCGGCATCATCCGGGGCTGAGGCAGCCGGCCCCGCCGGACGGGGTGCGAAGCCCGCCCGGCGGGGAACTCCACCGGGCCGGCGGGACCCGCCGGGCCACCACCCCGGTCACCCCAACACCCCGCCCCCACCAGCGGTACGCTGACCAGGCACATCCGCACCACGCCACACCCGCCACGACCGCGCGGACACCCGAAGGGACACCCCATGCCGCTCGAAGCCGGCCTCCTGGAGATCCTCGCCTGCCCGGCCTGCCACGCCCCCCTCGAGGAGCAGGACACCGAGCTGATCTGCACCGGTCAGGATTGCGGCCTGGCCTACCCGGTCCGCGACGGCATCCCCGTCCTCCTCGTCGACGAGGCCCGCCGCCCCGCGTAACGGCGCACCCGCAGGTCCCCCCCCCACACGCCCCCTGGCGCACGCACACCGACGACGACCCGGCGATCGGAGAACTGACGCCATGCTCGACGAATCGCTGCTCGACACGCCGGAGGCCCTGGCCGAGGCAGACCACCGCGCCCTCCTGCGCGGAGCGGCCGAAGCCGGCGCCCGCGTCCGCACCGCGGTCCGGCACGCCACCGATGCCGGCGTCCGCGAACTCAAACCCGACGGCCGCCCGCGCGCCATCCTCATCGCGGGCCCGGGCGCCGCCGCCACCACCGTCGCCGACCTCCTCGGCACCCTCGCCGGCGCCGCCTGCCCCGTCACCCGCCTCGCCCCCACCGGCGTCGCCCCCGCCGCGGGCGCCCTGCGCTGGGAACTCCCCGGCTGGATCGGCTCCCTCGACCTCCTGCTGATCGCCACCCCCGACGGCACCGAACCCGGCCTCTCCCTCCTCGCCGAGCAGGCCTACCGCCGGGGCTGCACCGTCGCCGCCGTAGCACCCGCCCACTCCCCGCTCACCGAAGCGGTGTCCGCCGCCCACGGCCTCTTCGTCCCCCTGGCGACCGCGCCGTACGAGCAGGACGACCAACCCCCCGTCGCCGCCTCCGCCCCCGGCGTCCTGTGGGCCCTGTTCACCCCCCTCCTGGCGCTCCTCGACCGCATCGCACTGCTCTCCGCCCCGCCGGACGCCCTCGAGAAGGTCGCCGACCGCCTCGACCACATCGCCGAACGCTGCGGCCCCGCCATCGCGACCTACAGCAACCCCGCCAAGACGCTGGCCGCCGAACTCGCCGACGCCCTCCCCGTGATCTGGACCGAGGGCACCTCCGCCGGCCCCGCCGGCCGCCGCTTCGCCGCCGCGCTCGCCGAACTCGCCGGCCGCCCCGCCGTCGTCGCCGAGCTCCCCGAGGCCCTCGCCGCCCACAGTGCCCTGCTGGCCGGCCCCCTCGCCGCCAGCGCCGACCCGGACGACTTCTTCCGCGACCGCGTCGAGGAACCGCCCGCCCTGCACGCGCGCGTGGTGCTGCTGCGCGACCGCCCCATCGGCGGCCTCACCGCCGCCCCCGCCGCCCGCGACCTGGCCCTCAGCCACGACACGCCGATCAGCGAACTCGAACCCGAGCCCGGCGACGAAGTCGTCACCCTCGCCGAACTGATCGCCATCACGGATTTCGCCGCCGTTTACCTGGCGCTCGCCTCGGGAGCCTGATCTGGCGAGCGACGGTCCACGGACAACAGGGACCGTCCACAGACACACGGCGGCCGTCGCAGGCACACACGACGCACGGACCGTCGCGGACAGCCCGCGACAGACCCATACAAGGCAGGCAGAAACCGCTCATGGACCGCCTCGACAACACCGTCCGCCCCTACGCCTGGGGTTCCCCCACCGCCATCCCGCACCTCCTCGGGGTCGAACCCACCGGCGAACCGCAGGCGGAGATGTGGATGGGCGCCCACCCGGGCGCCCCCTCCCGCACCAGCCGGGGCACCCTCGTCGAGGTCATCGAGGCCGACCCGCACAAGGAACTCGGCAAGGCAGCCGTCGACAGGTTCGGCCCCCGCCTCCCCTTCCTCCTCAAGATCCTCGCCGCCGGCGCCCCCCTCTCCCTCCAGGTCCACCCCGACCTCGAACAGGCCAGGAAGGGCTACGAGGACGAGGAACGCCGAGGCATCCCCCTGGACGCCCCGCACCGCAACTACAAGGACGCCAACCACAAGCCCGAACTCATCTGCGCCCTCACCGAGTTCGACGGCCTCTGCGGCTTCCGCGCCCCCGCCCGCGCCGCCGACCTCCTCGACGGCCTCGGCATCGACTCCCTCAAGCCGTACGTCGACCTCCTGCACGCACACCCCGAGGACGCCGCCCTGCGCGAGGTCCTCACCGCCATCCTCACCGCCGACCCCGAGGAGACGGCCCACACCGTCACGGCCGCCGCGGCCGCCTGCGACCGCCTCGCCGGCGACTACGCCCCCTACGCCGGCATCGCCCACCACTACCCCGGCGACCCCGGCATCCTCGCGGCCATGCTCCTCAACCACGTCCGCCTCCAGCCCGGCGAGGCCCTCTTCCTCGGCGCCGGCATCCCGCACGCCTACCTCAGCGGCCTCGGCGTGGAGATCATGGCCAACTCCGACAACGTCCTGCGCTGCGGCCTCACCCCCAAGCACGTGGACGTCCCCGAACTCCTGCGCATCGTCCGCTTCGAGCCCGGCGACCCCCGCGTCCTGCGCCCCGAGGCCGGCCCGGACGGCGAGGAGCTCTACGAGACCCCCATCGACGAGTTCCGCCTCTCCCGGTACGTCCTCCCCGAGGGCGCCCGCCCCCACGACCTCACCCTCCCGACCCCGCAGATCCTCCTCTGCACGGCGGGCTCCGTCCGCGCGGGCGAACACCCCCTGACGCCCGGCCACTCCGTCTTCGTCCCCGCGGGCGAAGAGGCCGAAGTGTCCGGAGCCGGTACGGTCTTCCGTGCCACGGTCGTCGCCTGACGCATCCCACTCGGCCCTCCGGGCACACGTATCCCGGTCCGGGCTGCAACAATGCCCACCGCAAAGGACGGGCAATGCCGACGACGGCACGAGCGCCCCGAGGACGAACCCGAGCACGAAGGGACCACGCGAACACATGAGCGCGTCAGGCGGTACCAAGGCGATCGTGGCGGCACTCGTCGCCAACCTCGCGATCGCGGCATCGAAGTTCGTGGCGTTCGCGTTCAGCGGCTCCTCCTCGATGCTCGCCGAGGGCGTCCACTCGCTCGCCGACTCCGGCAACCAGGCACTCCTCCTGGTCGGCGGCAAGAAGGCCAAGCGCGAGGCCACCCCCCAACACCCCTTCGGCTACGGCCGCGAGCGTTACATCTACGCCTTCCTGGTCTCCATCGTCCTCTTCTCGGTCGGCGGCATGTTCGCCATCTACGAGGGCTACGAGAAGCTCCAGCACCCGCACGACATCGAACACTGGTACTGGCCGGTCGGCGTCCTGATCTTCGCGATCATCGCCGAGTGCTTTTCCTTCCGGACGGCCATCAAGGAGTCCAACGTCCTGCGCGGCAGGAAGTCCTGGACGGAGTTCGTCCGCCACGCCAAGGCACCCGAACTCCCCGTCGTCCTCTTGGAGGACCTGGGTGCCCTCGTCGGCCTGATCCTCGCCCTCCTCGGCGTCAGCCTGGCCCTGATCACCGGCGACAGCGTCTGGGACGGCATCGGCACCATCTGCATCGGCGTCCTGCTCGTCCTGATCGCCCTCGTCCTGGCCGCCGAGACCAAGTCCCTCCTCCTCGGCGAAGCCGCCGGCCTGGAGGAGACCCAGAAGATCGAGGCCGCCCTCGTCGACGGCGACACCGTCACCCGCGTCATCCACATGCGCACGCTCCACCTCGGCCCCGAGGAACTCCTCGTCGCCGCCAAGATCGCCGTCCAGCACGAGGACACGGCCGCCGACATCGCACGCGCCATCGACGCCGCCGAGTCCCGCATCCGCGAGGCCGTCCCCATCGCCCGCGTCATCTACCTCGAGCCCGACATCTACAGCGAGACCGAGGCCGCCAAGGGCCCGGACCGGGAGGCAGCCCCGGGCGGGCCGGGTCCCGCATCCGGCCACTGACCCTTCCTCCCTCCACCCCACCTCACCCGACGGGGCCCGCCGACCACCGGCGGGCCCCGCCCCTTTTCCGGCCGCCCCGCCCCCGCTCACACTCCGTGATCGGCGTGATCTGTTCGGAGGTGGACTGGGGACCTCCCGCGCCGCCGGTGTAGCTTGGAACGGAGCCAGACGTCGCTGCTGATGGCGGTCGGGCGGTCCCCCCGCGGACCGACCGAGGGAGAGAGGGCCTCCGACGGACTGCGCTGCGCACACGCGGGCATGCCTGTGTCCCCTTCGGGCACCCCTGTGTCCGTCGCCGCGCAGACCAGCCGTACCCAGACCTCGACCCAACCCCGAGGAGCAGCTCGCAATGACGACTGTCGAGAACCGACAGGACTTCAAGGTCGCCGACCTCTCCCTGGCCGCATTCGGCCGCAAGGAGATCACCCTCGCCGAGCACGAGATGCCGGGCCTGATGGCGATCCGCAAGGAGTACGCCGAGGCCCAGCCCCTCGCCGGCGCCCGCGTCACCGGCTCCCTGCACATGACCGTGCAGACCGCCGTCCTCATCGAGACCCTGGTCGCCCTCGGCGCCCAGGTCCGCTGGGCCTCCTGCAACATCTTCTCCACCCAGGACCACGCGGCCGCCGCCATCGCCGTCGGCCCGAACGGCACGCCCGACAACCCGCAGGGCGTCCCCGTCTTCGCCTGGAAGGGCGAGACCCTGGAGGAGTACTGGTGGTGCACCGAGCAGGCCCTGACCTGGCCGGACAGCCCCACCGGCGGCCCCAACATGATCCTCGACGACGGCGGTGACGCCACCCTCCTCGTCCACAAGGGCGTCGAGTACGAGAAGGACGGCAAGGTCCCCTCGCCCGACACCGCCGAGTCCGACGAGCACCGCGTCATCCTCGAGCTCCTCACCCGCACCGTCGCCGAGACGCCCCAGAAGTGGACCCAGCTCGCCTCCGAGATCCGCGGTGTCACCGAGGAGACCACCACCGGCGTCCACCGCCTCTACGAGATGCAGCGCGACGGCGTCCTCCTCTTCCCGGCGATCAACGTCAACGACGCCGTCACCAAGTCGAAGTTCGACAACAAGTACGGCTGCCGCCACTCCCTCGTCGACGGCATCAACCGCGCCACCGACGTCCTCATCGGCGGCAAGACCGCCGTCGTCTGCGGCTACGGCGACGTCGGCAAGGGCTGCGCCGAATCCCTCCGCGGCCAGGGCGCCCGCGTCATCATCACCGAGATCGACCCCATCTGCGCCCTGCAGGCCGCGATGGACGGCTACCAGGTCACGACCCTCGACGAGGTCGTCGACAAGGCCGACATCTTCATCACCACGACCGGCAACAAGGACATCATCATGGCCTCGGACATGGCCAAGATGAAGCACCAGGCCATCGTCGGCAACATCGGCCACTTCGACAACGAGATCGACATGGCCGGCCTCGCCAAGGTCCCCGGCATCGTCAAGGACGAGATCAAGCCGCAGGTCCACACCTGGACCTTCCCCGACGGCAAGGTGATCATCGTCCTGTCCGAGGGCCGCCTGCTGAACCTGGGCAACGCCACCGGCCACCCGTCGTTCGTGATGTCCAACTCCTTCGCGGACCAGACCCTGGCCCAGATCGAGCTGTTCACCAAGCCCGACGCGTACCCGATCGGCGTCTACACCCTGCCCAAGCACCTCGACGAGAAGGTCGCCCGCCTCCACCTGGACGCCCTCGGCGTGAAGCTGACCAAGCTCCGCCCCGAGCAGGCCGCCTACATCGGCGTCGACGTCGAAGGCCCCTTCAAGCCGGACCACTACCGCTACTGAGTCCGCAGCCCCACCGGCCGGGGACCGCACCAGTGCACTGACGCGCTCCCCGGCACAGGCAGGTCCTCCGAGGCAGGCCCCCGCACCCCCGTGTCGGGGGGCCTGCCCCTTCGGTCCCAGGCCGGCCCGGCCGTCACCGGCGCCGGACCGGCACGCCGCGGCGACCGGACCACCCCGTCAGACCCCAGGACGACCCTCATGCCCCGCGGCCGCTATGCGCTCCACGATCCGCACGATCACACCCCCCTCGCCCACGAGCACTTCCAGTGCGCCCCCGGCCCCTCCGGCTGGCGCTACGTCTCCCGGCTGACCACCCCCACCGGCGACCACAGCGGCTCCGTCGACCTCACCCTCGACGACCTCGGCCGCCCCCTCCGCCTCGAACTCCACGCGAGCAGCTGGCAGGTACGCGGCGCAGCCCTCGACGGCGTCACCTGGGTCCGCACCGACCCCACCGGCCTCCACGCCACGGAAGGCAACGTCCAGGCCCACGCCTTCACCGGCACATCCCCCGCCTTCCTCGTCGCCACCACCCGGCTCCTGCGCCTCACCCCCTCCTCGTCCGCGACCCGCGTACGCCTCGTCGCCTTCACGGACCCCGTCCTCGCCCCCCGCACCGTCGACCAGTCCTGGGCCTTGGTGGACAGAGAAACACACGCCACTGACAACGGCCCCCTGATCGTGGACCAGTACCAGGTCACAGCCCTGGACACGGGCGAACAGCACGCCGTCCACATCGCCGGCGACGTGGTCCTCGCGGCACCCGGCATCGAACTGGAAGACCTCGAATCACCCCCGTCGACGTTCGACTGAACCCGGGAACCGCACGGGGGCTGCGGCGACTACGCAGGCGGCACGAACCCCGTGGCCGGACGCTCGGCCGACGCCTGATCCCCACCGTCCGACGGCCGCGCCCGATAGGGAGCCTCCGCCTCCCCGGCCGAAGCACGACCGACCGCAGCAGACTGCTGCACGGCCGAAGAACCATGAGGGACCACACCCAGAGGACCAGGACCAGGACCAGAACCGTGTCCGGGGCCAGGCTGCGCCACCGGGTGCACCACACCACTCCCACCCCCGAAGGCCCGCCGCGCCTCCCGCACCTGCCGCTCCTGCACGACCGCCGCAAGAAACGCGGCCGGCGGCACCCCCTCCGGAACCGGAACCCCCGTACTCGCCGCGAGGTCCCCGGCCAGCCGCTCCGCCATCGCCCAGCCGACCCGCGGATCCAGCTGGTTCATCCGCCCCAGGTACTGCCGGATCGCCAGCCACAGACCATCCGGGACCGCCGACAGATCGAGCCCGGAGAAACGCCCGGCCAACCACGGAGGAGGAGGCGGCAGAAAGCCGGACCGCGCCACCGGCACCCGCTCCCGCACCACCAGCGTCCCGGCGAAGACATCCCCGAGCCGCCGCCCCCGCGCCGACACCAGCGAGGCGATGCACGCGACAACCCCCGCGGTCAGCAGAATCTCGACGACACCGAGAGCGCCCCGCACCAGCGCGTGCCGGAAACGGATCGGCCCGCCGTCGTCCCTGACCACCCGCAGCCCACACGCCAGCTTCCCCAGCGACCGCCCATGGCTGAGCGTCTCCACCGCGATCGGCGCACCCACCAACACCAGCAGGAACGAGGCGATCGACACCGCCATCTGCGCCGCCTCGTCCAAGGACGCCGTGGCCGCCAGCAAGGCAATGCTCACGACGACGTAGACCACGACCACCACCGTCAGATCCAGCAACGCGGCCAGAACCCTGCTGGGCAGCCTGGCAGGCCGCAACTCCAGCGCCACCGCCTCGCCCGTCACCAGCTCACTCACGCCCGCCACCCCTTCACCGACCTGCCCCGACACCGGCCAGTCTGCCAAGCTGAGCAAACACCGCACCGCGGTACGACAAGCTGACACCTACGACCGGCCGCCGACGAACAGCCGAGGAGCAGCACACCGATGGACCTCGACGTCTTCGTCTCCGCCCACCGACCCGAGTGGGACCGCCTCGACGCCCTCCTGCGCCGACGCAACCTCACCGGCGCCGAGGCCGACGAACTCGTCACCCTGTACCAGCGCACCGCCACCCACCTCTCCCTGATCCAGTCCAGCGCCCCCGACCCACAGCTCACCGGCCGGCTCAGCCAACTGGTGGCACGCGCGCGCAGCACCGTGACAGGCACCCGACGCGCCTCCTGGCACGACGTCACCCGTTTCCTCACCCGGAGCTTCCCCGCGGCGGTCTACCGATCCCGGCACTGGTGGGTACCCACCGCACTCGTCTCCACCGCGGTCGCCGCCCTCTTCGGCTGGTGGATCGGCACCCACCCGGAAGTGCAGTCCTCCATAGCGGCCCCCAGCGAACTGCGCGAACTCACCCGGCCCGGCGGCCAGTACGAGACCTACTACTCGAGCCACCCGGCCACCTCGTTCGCCGCACAGGTCTGGACGAACAACGCCCAGGCCGCCGCGATGTGCCTGGTCCTGGGCGTCTTCCTCGGCCTGCCCGTGCTCTGGATCCTCTTCCAGAACATGCTCAACCTGGGCGTGGGCATCGGCCTCATGTCCTCAGCCGGCCGCCTCGACACCTTCCTCGGCCTCGTCCTCCCGCACGGCCTCCTCGAACTCACCGCGGTCTTCGTCGCCGCCGGCACCGGCCTGCGCCTCGGCTGGACCCTCATCGACCCGGGCCCCCGCACCCGACGCACCGCCCTGGCAGAGGAAGGCCGAGCCGCCGTGGGCATGGCCATCGGCCTCGCCCTCGTCCTCTTCGTGTCGGGCGCCATCGAAGGCTTCGTCACCCCCTCCGGCCTGCCCACCTGGGCCCGCATCACCATCGGCGTCGCCGCCGAACTGATCTTCCTGGTTTACGTCTACGTGGTCGGCGCCAGGGCCGCTCGCATCGGCGAGACGGGTGACATCGACGCGTCCGAGCGCAGCGCGGCCGCGCCGACGGCCGCCTGATGTGCGAGCACGCTCGCCGAACTGCTAGTCTCCTCTTCGCCCCGCAGGAGCCGTTGACACGGAGCGTGCGGGGAGGTAGATTCGAACAGTTGCCTGGACTGGACAGTATCCGGTCGGCAGCGAGTTAGAATCTATGCGGCGGTTCGGAACGAAGATTCCGAACAAGCCCCCTCCCGATGAAATCGGAAATGAACGGCCGGTCTGACCGGCCCGGAAGTTCTGATAAAGTCGGAACCGCCGGAAAGGAAACCGCGAAACAAAAGCGGAAACCTGGAAAGCGCCGAGGAAATCGGATCGAGAAAAGATCTGATAGAGTCGGAAACGCAAGACCGAAGGGAAGCGCCCGGAGGAAAGCCTGAGAGAGTATCTCGGGTGAGTACAAAGGAAGCGTCCGTTCCTTGAGAACTCAACAGCGTGCCAAAAGTCAACGCCAGATATGTTGATACCCCGTCCCCGGCAGTGAACGCCGAGGATGAGGTTCCTTTGAAAAAACACAGCGAGGACGCTGTGTGCGAGAGGACTATTCCTCCTCTCGCACCGCTCTCGTGGTGTTCAACCGGCAGTATTCATTTACTGGCCGAGTAAACATTCACGGAGAGTTTGATCCTGGCTCAGGACGAACGCTGGCG